>NZ_JAWRXV010000015.1:0-210214 GCF_046534875.1 Paraburkholderia sp. SIMBA_054
CGGGGCGGCACCTACTTTTCTTTGCCGCCGCAAAGAAAAGTAGGCAAAAGAAAGCGGCTCACACCGCTAATTCTTCTTCCTGCCTGAGGGCCCCCAACGGCCCCGTCCTTCACGCGGTAACGCATCTGTTCACGTGCGTTGCCAACGCTCTCTCTGTACGCCTCACCCGCTTCATGCACCCGCGTCGCAGCACGCCGTGCCAGATAGTCCACCGCCGCCCAGGTGGCAAACTGTGTGTAGGCTTTCGCGCCATTCGCGCCTCACTCCGGACTGGGAAGCAAGGCTGGTGTTTCTGGTAAGAACACTAACCTGTGCGGTGCGACAACCTACACACAGTTTGCCACCTGGGCGGCAGAAACGATTCGCTGCCGCCAGCCCTTGTGCGGATGTCTGAAGCGGGTGACGCGCTTATTCAAAGCGTTAGCAACGGGCATGAAATGAGACGTCGCCGTGTGAAGCGTGGGACCGGTTGGGGGCCCTCAGGCAGGAACAAGGATTGGCGGTGTTGGCCGCTTTCTTTTGCCTACTTTTCTTTGCGGCGGCAAAGAAAAGTAGGTGCCGCCCCGCACAGGGGCGACGCGTGAAGCACGAAAACATAACGCGGATGCCAGCGAAAGAACAAACCAAACTGCCCACGCAGCAAAGGCCCCCAACCCGGATACCACCCGCAACGTCAAAAACCAAAGCGTCGCAGACAAACCACCCCTTCACCGCAGCGAAAATTTCGCCACAGCCACCTTCAGCGCTTGCGCCTGATCATCCAACGCCCGCGCAGCGGCAGTAGCCTGCTCGACGAGTGCAGCATTCTGCTGAGTCCCAGCATCCATCTGCGACACCGCGAGGTTGATCTCCTCAATCCCAGAACTCTGCTCGGCGGAAGCCGCGGAAATCTCCCCCATGATATCCGTCACACGCTTCACGGCCTTGACGACTTCGTCCATCGTCTGCCCGGCGTCCTGCGCGAGTTGAGACCCGTTGCTCGCCCGCTCGACGGACGCGCTGATCAGCGTCTTGATCTCCTTGGCGGCCGCCGCGCTGCGCTGCGCAAGGTTGCGCACCTCACCCGCCACCACCGAGAACCCACGCCCTTCCTCGCCCGCACGCGCCGCCTCGACGGCGGCATTCAACGCGAGAATGTTCGTCTGGAACGCAATCCCTTCGATCACGCCGATGATGTCGCCGATGCTCTTCGCGCTGTCGTTGATCTGGCCCATCGTCGTGACCACGCGGCCAACCACGTCGCCGCCCTTCTCCGCAATCGACGACGCATTGTCGGCAAGCGTGCGCGCCTGCTTCGCGTTGTCCGCGTTCTGACGCACCGTCGACGTCAACTCCTCCATGCTGCTCGCCGTCCGTTCGAGCGCCATCGCCTGCTGCTCGGTGCGCTGCGACAGGTCGAGATTGCCCATCGAAATCTGCCCCGACGCGGCCGCGATCGCCTCGGCGCTCGCCGCGATATGCGAGACCGTCGATGACAGACCATTCTGCATATCACGCAGCGCGGACAGCATGCTGCCGTTGTCGCGCTTGCCGAGCGCGATGTCGTTCGACAGATCGCCCGCTGCGATACGGCTCGCGATCTCCTTCGCGTACACCGGCTCGCCGCCCAGTTGCCGCGCGAGACGCCGCACGACCCACTCGCTGATGACGAACGCGAGCACGATCAGCGCGATCGTCATCACGGCCATCATCACGAACGACGATTGATAGATAAACGACGACGCGTCGATCGTCGCCTTCGCGGCCGTGCCGCGCTGCGCGACCAGCTCATCGACGAGCTTCTCGAGCTTGCCCGTCTCGACGAGCAGCGACACGTCCGTCGTGCCGACCTGCCAGTTCATCTGCGACAGGTCGAGCGGCTGCGCCTTCACGAGCGTGACGAAATCGCGCATATGCCCGCTCCACACGCCGATCGCGGCAGCGAACTTCTTCTGCTGCGCAGTGGCGGCGGCGGAATCGGCGTATTGCTGGAGCGTATTGAGTTCGGCCGACAAACCCGTCAGCCCTTTGTCGATATCGGCGCCGAGCTCATCGCGTTCTTTCGCGGTCGTCGCCGTCAGCAGCATCTTCTGGGCGCGGCTCGAACGCAGCAGGTAGCCACGCGCCTCCTCCGCAGCCCGGCTCGCGATATGGCCCTGCTCGTAGATCGAGCGCATCTGCCCGTTCAGGCGGCTGATCTGCGCGAGCGAAAACACGCCGATCGCCAGCGTGCCCGCCAGCAGCACAGCGAAGGCGAACCGCAAGGTCGTCTTCACCGACCAGCCGCGCATCCTGCCGCCCGCCGTCCGCTTGCCTGAACGCGCCCGTGCTCCCACCGCTTCACCATCCGGCACGAAACCCGCGTCCGTCTGGCCACCCAGCGAAACTGCTTTCATATTTCTCGTCCCCGCTTGTCGTGCTGCCGAAAAGGTCAGTTCCGGCATTGCTGCTTTTCTCTCCGGGTTGACGGCATCGCCGGCGGCGTTCTTGAGGCCGTCCGTCCGGCAATTTTCCCGGTCCTGCGCGCGCCGCCTCGTGGGCAGCACGCCGCGTCGGATTTATACATTGGCCAAAATTCGTTGGGCGCGTTTCCCACGTTTTGCGCTGTGAGTTTTACTCTAATTCGCCCGGACGGCGCGCCATACCGGTGCCGCCGACTGTGTCCGCCGCACAAAAAGCAGGCACGAAAGCTCGTTTGACGCGCCAACAGATGTCCGAATCACGACAAAACTTGTCCGGACAATTGATGGGAGACACACTACACTTCATCAAACGCTAAAAACATCTGCTGTCGCCGACGGCCTTGCCGCAACTGCCGGCGTCTGCTTCCGAGCCACCCTCTCCTGACCGACCACATGGAATCCAGCCTCGACAAAGGCGCCCTGGCTGGCGCCGCCGCTTCAGCTTCTGCTCCTGCCGCCTCCCGGCCGCAAGCGAAGACCGTCTATTCGATCCTTGGCGCAATCAGCTTCTCGCATCTGATGAACGACATGATCCAGTCGTTGATCCTTGCGATCTATCCGATGCTGAAGGCGAATTTCTCGCTGTCGTTCGGGCAGATCGGCCTGATCACGCTGACGTATCAGATCACGGCCTCGCTGCTGCAGCCGCTGATCGGCATTTATACGGACAAGCATCCGAAGCCGTACTCGCTGCCGGTCGGCATGGGCTTTACGCTGTCGGGCCTGCTGCTGATGTCGGTGGCGCCGAGCTTCGGCGTGCTGCTGATCGCCGCGGCGCTGGTTGGCTGCGGATCGTCGGTATTTCACCCTGAGTCGTCGCGCGTGGCGCGCATGGCGTCGGGCGGCAAGCATGGTCTCGCGCAGTCGCTGTTCCAGGTGGGCGGCAACGCCGGCTCGTCGCTCGGGCCGCTGCTCGCGGCGCTGATCGTGATTCCGCATGGCCAGCGCAGCATTGCGTGGTTTTCGGCGGCGGCGCTCGTCGGGATTCTCGTGCTCACGTATATCAGCCGCTGGTACAAGCATCATCCCGCGACGAAAAAGGCGCGCGCCGGGCAGGTTGCGCATACGGCGCTGCCGCGTGGCAAGGTGGCGTTCGCGATGAGCATTCTCGTGCTGCTGGTGTTCTCGAAGTACTTCTATCTGACCAGCATCAATAGCTACTTCACGTTCTATCTGATCGACAAGTTCCATCTACCCGTGCAGGCCGCGCAGGTGCATCTGTTCGTGTTCCTTGCGGCTGTCGCGGCGGGGACCGTGATCGGTGGACCGGTTGGCGACCGGATTGGCCGTAAGTATGTGATCTGGGTGTCGATTCTTGGTGTTGCGCCGTTCACGTTGCTGCTGCCGTATGCGAATCTGTTCTGGACGGGGGTGCTGACCGTCATTATCGGTATCGTGCTGGCGTCGGCGTTTTCGGCGATTCTCGTTTATGCGCAGGAGCTCATTCCTGGTAAGGTCGGGATGGTTGCCGGGTTGTTCTTTGGATTTGCCTTTGGGCTTGGCGGTATCGGCGCAGCCGTGCTGGGTCAACTGGCTGACGCGACTAGCATCGCCTATGTGTACAAGGTTTGCTCGTTCTTGCCGTTGCTCGGGATTTTGACTGTGTTTTTGCCGGATGTTGAAGGGAAGTCAGTCAAAGCTTGACCTGCCTTTGCGCTGGCATCCGCGCTTTGCCTTCGTGCTTTAGGCGTCGCCGTTCGGTATGTTTGCCGTTGCGCTGGCATCCGCGCTTTGCCTTCGTGCTTCATGCGTCGCCCCTGTGCGGGGCGGCACCTACTTTTCTTTGCCGCCGCAAAGAAAAGTAGGCAAAAGAAAGCGGCTAACACCGCCAACATTTCTTCCTGCCTGAGGGGCCCCAACCGGTCCCTTACTTCTCGCGGCAACTTCTCGATTCAAGTTCGTTGCCAGCGCTCTTGCAGTGCGCCTCACCCGCTTCACGCTCCCGCGTTTCAGCATGCCTTGCCAGATAGTCCACCGCCGCCCAGGTGGCAAACTGTGTGTCGGCCGTAGTACCACACACGCCTCACTTCGAACCGATAGTACACGCGTCCCACCCTGTAAGAGCGCCAAGCTATACGACGCGACAACCTACACACAGTTTGCCACCTGGGCTGCAGAAACCATTCGCTGCCGCTAGCACGTGTGCGGGTGTTTGAAGTGGGTGAGGCGTTCATTCGAAGCGTTGGCAACGAGCACCGACCAGGGCACTGTCATGTGAAGCGTGGGGACGTTGGGGGCCCGTGGATAAGAACACGGGCTGGCGGTGTTAGCCGCTTTCTTTTGCCTACTTTTCTTTGCGGCGGCAAAGAAAAGTAGGTGCCGCCCCGCACAGGGGCAACGCGTGAAGCACGAAGGCATAACGCGGATGCCAGCTCAAAGGCCCACACAACCGAAACCGCCTGCGCAGCAAACACCGCAACCCGGATGCCAGCGCAAGCCAAAGCGAACCACCCTGCGTCGCAGACAAAACCAAAACCAAACCGAACCCCTGGTCTACCCGCGTTGCCGGCAACACCCCCCTGCACTATCCTGTGCAAACCCGCGCGCCAGCGAAAAGCCATAGCCTGGAGGGGCCACGCCCAATGACCACTTACCGCGAGTTCCACCGCCGCTCAATCGAATCCCCCGAAGAATTCTGGCGCGAAGAGGCCAACCGCATCCACTGGCAAACCCCATTCGACACCGTCCTCGACCGCTCAAACCCGCCTTTCGCACGCTGGTTCGTCGGCGGCAAAACGAACCTGTGCCACAACGCGGTGGACCGGCATCTCGCGCAACGCGCACAACAGAACGCACTCATCTACGTATCGACGGAAACGGGCATCGAGCGCCGCTACACCTATGCCGATCTGCACGCCGAAGTGAACCGGATGGCGGCCGTGATGCGCTCGCTCGGCGTCAAGCGCAGCGACCGCGTGCTCATCTATCTCCCGATGATCCCCGAAGCCGTGTTCGCGATGCTCGCATGCGCGCGCCTGGGCGCGATCCATTCGGTCGTATTCGGCGGCTTCGCCGCGCCAAATCTGGCCGCCCGTATCGACGACGCAAAACCCGCGCTGATCGTCACAGCCGACGCCGGCGCGCGCGCAGGCAAGGTGATCGACTACACGCCGCTCGTCGATGAAGCGCTATCGCGCGCGACGCACAAGACGCCCAAGGTGCTGCTGATCGACCGGCAACTGGCCCCCGAGCGCCTGAACGCCCCGTATCTCGTCGCCTACGAGCCCCTACGCGAGCAATTCTTCGACGCGCACGTGCAATGCGAATGGCTCGAATCGACGGAACCTTCGTACGTGCTCTACACGTCCGGCACGACGGGCAAGCCGAAAGGCGTGCAGCGCGATGTCGGCGGCTATGCGGTCGCGCTCGCGGCATCGATGGAATACATCTTCCAGGGCAAGGCGGGTGACACGATGTTCACCGCGTCCGACGTCGGCTGGGTGGTCGGCCACAGCTACATCGTCTACGCGCCGCTGATCGCGGGCCTCACGACCGTCATGTACGAAGGCACCCCCATCCGTCCCGATGGCGGCATCTGGTGGCGGCTCGTCGAGCAGTACAAAATCAATCTGATGTTCACCGCGCCGACCGCGATCCGCGTGCTGAAGAAACAAGACCCGGCGCTTCTGAAACAGGCCGATCTGTCGAGCCTGCGTACGCTCTTCCTCGCGGGCGAACCGCTCGACGCGCCGACGGCGTCGTGGATCACCGATGCGCTCGGCAAACCCGTCGTCGACAACTTCTGGCAGACGGAAACCGGCTGGCCGATTCTCGCGATCCAGCGCGGCGTCGAAGCGCTGCCGCAAAAGCTCGGCTCACCGGGCGTGCCCTGCTACGGCTACGACCTGACGCTGCGCAACGAGCACACGGGTGAGCCGTGCGCGCCCGGCGAAAAAGGCGTCATCACGCTCGGCTATCCGTTGCCGCCCGGCTGCATGTCGACCGTCTGGGGCGACGACAAACGCTTCGTCAAAACGTATTGGGAAAGCGTGCCGAACCAGCAGCTCTATTCGACATTCGACTGGGGCATTCAGGATGAAGACGGCTACGTGACGATCCTCGGCCGCACCGACGACGTGATCAACGTCGCGGGCCATCGCCTCGGCACGCGCGAAATCGAAGAGGCGCTGTCGGCGCACAAGGCCGTCGCGGAAGTCGCCGTGGTCGGCGTGACGGATCAGGTGAAAGGACAGGCAGCCGTGGCGTTCGTCGTCGTGCGCGACGCCGGCGCGTACGAGTCCGATGAAGCCCGTGTGAAACTCTCCGCCGAACTGTGCGCGACCGTGGATCGCCAACTCGGCGCGATCGCGCGGCCCGCGCATGTCGTGCTGGTGTCGATGCTGCCGAAGACGCGCTCCGGCAAACTGTTGCGCCGCGCGATCGCGGCACTCGCCGAAGGCCGCGACCCCGGCGATCTGCCGACTATTGAAGACCCGTCGGCATTGCAGCAGATCCGCGATGCCGTCGCAGCCGCGTTCAGCGCGAAGTAAGTCTCGTGAAAAACGGCGCGCGTCTCAACCGCGCGCCGACAAAAACCGCCTGAGAATCCCGCTCGAATACGTGCCCGCCAGCTCCGTCAGAAACGTGACGAACGACGCGGGCGCATGCGCGTCCGCCGTATCGGAAATGGTCCGCACGATCGCGCAAGGCACGCTGTACTCGTAGCAGACTTGCGCGATCGCCGCGCCTTCCATCTCGACCGCGAGCGCATCGGGCAATGCGGCACGCAGCAGATCGACGGACGTCGCGCTGGCGACGAACTGGTCGCCGCTGATGATCAGGCCGCTGTGCACCGTCGGCACCGCCTCCGTCAGAAAGCGCTGCGACAGCGCCGCGCCCTCTTCTTCGACGAAGCGATCGCACGCGTTGACCAACGCGGCCGTCAACGGCGCGTCGGCGGCAAAGCGCGAGATGCCGAGCAGCGGCACTTCGAAGCGCGGAAAAAGCGGCGACGCATCCAGATCGTGCTGCATCAACGTTTCGGCCACGACGATATCGCCGATTCGCACCGTCGGCCCGACACCGCCCGCAACGCCCGTGAACACCACCGCCTCGACATCGAACGCGTGTATCAGCGCGCTCACGGTCGCCGCCGCCGCGACCTTGCCGACGCGCCCCAGCGTCACGACGCACGGCGCGCCGTGCACCGTGCCGATGTGATAGTCGCGCTTGCCGTGCGTGATCGTTTCAACTGCACCCTCTGCGCGCATCGCCGCGACGAGATCGCCGAGTTCCTCGGGCAGCGCCGCCATCACGCCGAGTGGACGGCGCGGAATCGTCGCTTCGGACGGGAGCGCGCTCATTCGACCGCCTGCAGTTTCGCGACGGCCAGCGCGAGCCATTTCTCGCCGTGGCGCTTGAACTTCACCTGCGCTTTGGCATCGGCGCCGCCGCCTTCGAGTGCGGTGACCGTGCCTTCGCCGAACTTCGTGTGGAATACCTGCTGGCCGACGCGGAAACCCGTGTCCGCCGCGCGCTGCTCGTTCGCAAACGCGGGCAAAGGCGCGCTCGCCACCGTCGACGCGCCGCCGCCATAACCCTGCTGACGGTCCGGCCGCGAGAACCAGTCGCGGCCCCAGCCCGCGTTATCGGAACGGCCGCCCCAGCGCGCGCCCGCTTCGACTTTCGGCGTGAGCCACTTGAGCGTTTCCTGCGGCAATTCGTCGAAGAAGCGCGAGCGGATGTTGTAGCGCGTCTGGCCGTGCAGCATCCGGCTCTGCGCGAACGACAGGTACAGCCGCTCCTTCGCACGCGTGATCGCGACATACATCAGGCGGCGCTCTTCTTCGAGGCCGTCCGTTTCCATCGCGCTATTCTCGTGCGGGAACAGCCCTTCTTCGAGGCCGGTGATGAACACCGCCGTGAATTCGAGACCCTTCGCCGCGTGCACCGTCATCAGTTGCACGGCCTCCTGGCCGGCTTGCGCCTGGTTGTCACCCGCTTCGAGCGACGCATGCGACAGGAAGCCCGCGAGCGGCGTCATCGTGTCGGGGTTTTGCGCGGGATCGGCGGGATTCTCGGCGTCGAGCACGTCGACGCCAGAATCGTCGGTCGCGACGACGAGTTCGGGCGCCGCCGTCGCGCCCGGGCGCAGCGGAATCGAGCGTGCGGGCGTGTCGAGGCCGTAGCCTTCTTCACTGACGAAAGCCGTCGCCGCGTTCACCAGTTCTTGCAAGTTCTCGAGCCGGTCCTGACCTTCACGCTCGTTCTGATAGAACTCGGACAGGCCGCTTGCGCGCACCACGTATTCGACCGTTTCAGGCAGACTCATCTGCGCCGTTTCCGCGCGCATCTTCGCGATCAGGTTCGCGAACCCGCCGAGGCTCGTGCCCGCCTTGCCCGTCACGTACGGAATCGCCACCGCCATCGACGTGTTGTACGAACGCGCCGCGTCCGCCAGTTGTTCGATCGAGCGTGCGCCGATGCCGCGCGTCGGGAAATTGACGACGCGCGCGAATGCCGTGTCGTCGTTCGGATTGTCGATCAGGCGCAGATACGCGAGCGCGTGCTTCACTTCCTGGCGCTCGAAGAACCGCAAACCGCCATACACGCGATACGGAATGCCCGCATTCACGAGCGTATGTTCGATCGTCCGCGACTGCGCGTTGCTCCGGTACAGCACGGCGACCTCGCTGCGCGACGCGCCCGTGCTGATCAGCGCGCGAATCTCTTCGACGATCCAGCCCGCTTCCTGCGAATCCGTCGCTGCCTCGTAGACGCGCACCGGCTCGCCGTGGCCCGCGTCGGTGCGCAGGTTCTTGCCCAGGCGCCGCGAATTGTTCGCGATCAGATGATTCGCGGCATCGAGAATATGGCCGTGCGAGCGATAGTTCTGCTCCAGCTTGATCAGATTCCGAACCTTGAACTCCTGCTCGAAGTCGCGCATGTTGCCGACGTTCGCGCCGCGAAACGCGTAGATGGACTGGTCGTCGTCGCCGACCGCGAAGATCGCGTTGTGCTCGCCCGCCAGCAGCTTGAGCCACGCGTATTGCAGCTTGTTCGTGTCCTGGAACTCGTCGACCAGAATATGACGGAAGCGCGCCTGGTAATGCGCGCGCAGCGGCGGGTTGTACGACAGCAGTTCGTAGCAGCGCAACAGCAGTTCCGGAAAATCGACGACGCCTTCGCGCTGGCATTGCTGGTCGTACGCTTCATACAGTTCGACGAACTTGCGGTTGAAGTTGTCGGACGCGTCGACGTCTTTCGCCCGCAGCCCCTGCTCCTTCGCGTTGTTGATGAAGTACTGCAGGTTCTTCGCCGGATATTTCTCGTCGTCGATATTCAGGCCCTTCATCAGGCGCTTGATCGCGGAAAGCTGGTCCGCCGTATCGAGAATCTGGAACGTCTGCGGCAGACCGGCGTCGCGGAAATGCGCGCGCAGCATCCGGTTGCACAGGCCGTGGAACGTGCCGATCCACATGCCGCGCGTGTCGATGGGAAGCAGCGCCGACAGGCGCGACATCATTTCGCGCGCGGCCTTGTTCGTGAAGGTGACGCCGAGAATGGTCGGCGGAGATGCGAGACCCTGCTGGATCAGCCACGCGATCCGCGTGATCAGCACGCGCGTCTTGCCGCTGCCTGCGCCCGCCAGAATGAGCGCCGGTTCGTTCGGCAGCGTGACGGCGGCGTGTTGTTCGGGGTTCAGGTTCGCGAGCAGTTCGGGCATGGATGACGAGAAGAGACTACGGTTGCGGCGGGTGGTCCGTCATTATAAGACCGCGGGACAGCGCTGCCCGTCGCGTGATTTCCGCCCCCGATTCCATAGCCGCTCGCGCCCGTGATGCACAGGCGCGCAGGCAAGCGCGGCCCGCCGCTGCCGCATCCCTTTATAATTCAAGGTTTCAGGCATCTTTCCACGCATTTTCCGGCAGATTTTGACGATGACGACAAGCGACAGCACGCTGGCCAAGAGTTTCGAGCCGCAGACGATCGAGTCCCAATGGGGCCCCGAATGGGAAAAACGCGGCTACGCCGCTCCGACCATGGAGCCGGGCCGCAAGAATTTCTCGATCCAGTTGCCGCCGCCCAACGTCACGGGCACGCTGCACATGGGCCACGCGTTCAACCAGACGATCATGGACGGCCTCACGCGCTACCACCGGATGCTCGGCGAAAACACGCTGTGGGTGCCCGGCACGGACCACGCGGGCATCGCGACGCAGATCGTCGTCGAGCGTCAGCTGGACGCGCAGGGCGTGTCGCGCCATGACCTCGGCCGCGAAAAGTTCGTCGAGCGCGTGTGGGAATGGAAGCAGCAGTCCGGTTCGACGATCACGGGCCAGGTGCGCCGTCTGGGCGCGTCGATCGACTGGTCGCGCGAATACTTCACGATGGACGACAAGATGTCGGCCGCCGTGCGCGACGTGTTCGTGCGCCTGTATGAACAGGGCCTGATCTACCGTGGCAAGCGCCTCGTCAACTGGGACCCGGTGCTGCTCACAGCCGTGTCCGATCTCGAAGTGGTCAGCGAGGAAGAAAACGGCCACCTGTGGCACATCCAGTACCCGCTCGCGGACGGCTCGGGCCATCTGACGGTGGCCACGACGCGCCCTGAAACCATGCTCGGCGACGTCGCCGCGATGGTTCACCCGGAAGACGAGCGCTACGCGCATCTGATCGGCAAGACCGTCAAGCTGCCGCTCACGGACCGCGAAATCCCCATCATCGCCGACGACTACGTGGACCGCGAATTCGGCACGGGCGTCGTGAAGGTCACGCCCGCGCACGATTTCAACGACTATCAGGTCGGCCAGCGCCACAAGCTGCCGCAGATCGAAATCCTCACGCTCGACGCGAAGATCAACGACAACGCGCCCGAAAAGTATCGCGGTCTGGACCGCTTCGAAGCGCGCAAGCAGGTGGTCGCGGATCTGGAAGCGCTCGGGCTGCTCGAATCCGTCAAGCCGCACAAGCTCATGGTGCCGCGCGGCGACCGCACGAACGTCGTCATCGAACCGATGCTCACGGACCAATGGTTCGTCGCCATGACCAAGCCCGCGCCGGAAGGCACCTTCAATCCGGGCAAGTCGATCACGGAAACATCGCTCGATGTGGTGCGCAACGGCCAGATCAAGTTCGTGCCGGAAAACTGGACGACCACTTATTACCAGTGGCTCGAAAACATCCAGGACTGGTGCATCTCGCGTCAATTGTGGTGGGGCCACCAGATTCCCGCGTGGTACGGCGATAACGGCGAAATCTTCGTCGCGAAGACGGAAGAGGAAGCCCGCGCCAAGGCAGACGCTGAAGGCTACAAAGGCTCGCTCAAGCGCGACGAAGACGTGCTCGACACGTGGTTCTCGTCGGCGCTCGTGCCGTTCTCGTCGCTCGGCTGGCCTGCAGAGACGCCCGAACTGAAGGCGTTCCTGCCGTCGTCGGTGCTGGTGACGGGCTTCGACATCATCTTCTTCTGGGTCGCGCGCATGGTCATGATGACCACGCACTTCACCGGCAAGGTGCCGTTCGACACCGTCTACGTGCACGGTCTGGTGCGCGATGCCGAAGGCCAGAAGATGTCGAAGAGCAAGGGCAATACGCTCGACCCGATCGATATCGTCGACGGCATCGACCTCGATGCGCTCGTCGCAAAGCGCACCACGGGCCTGATGAATCCGAAGCAGGCGGCGTCGATCGAAAAGAAGACGCGCAAGGAGTTCCCCGACGGCATTCCCGCGTTCGGCACGGATGCGTTGCGCTTCACGATGGCGTCGATGGCGACGCTCGGCCGCAACGTCAACTTCGACCTCGCGCGCTGCGAAGGCTATCGCAACTTCTGCAACAAGCTGTGGAACGCGACGCGCTTCGTGCTGATGAACTGCGAAGGCCACGACTGCGGCTTCTCGAAGCCGGGCGCGTGCCAACCGGGCGATTGCGGCCCCGGCGGCTACACGGACTTCTCGCAGGCCGATCGCTGGATCGTGTCGCTGCTTCAGCGCGTCGAAGCCGACGTCGAAAAGGCATTTGCCGACTATCGTTTCGACAATGTGGCAAACGCCCTATACAAGTTCGTGTGGGACGAATACTGTGACTGGTATCTCGAACTGGCGAAGGTGCAGATCCAGACGGGCACGCCCGAGCAGCAGCGCGCCACGCGCCGCACGCTGTTGCGTGTGCTCGAAACGGTGCTGCGTCTCGCGCACCCGGTGATTCCTTTCATTACGGAAGCGTTGTGGCAAAAGGTGGCGCCGCTCGCGGCGAAGTACCCGGAAGGCAAGGCAGAAGGCGAGGCGTCGATCATGACGCAGCCCTACCCGATCGCCGAGCCGGGCAAGATCGACGAATCGGCCGAACAATGGGCCGCCGATCTGAAAGCCGTGATCGACGCGTGCCGGAACCTGCGCGGCGAGATGAACCTGTCGCCGGCGACGAAGGTGCCGCTGCTGGTGACGGGCAACGCGGAGCGCCTGGCGTCGTTCGCGCCTTACGCGCAGGCGTTGGCGCGTTTGTCCGAAGTGCAGATCATCGCCGACGAAGCGACGCTGGATGCGCAAGCACATGGCGCGCCGATTGCTATCGTAGGAACGGACAAGCTTGTGCTGAAGGTGGAAATCGACGTTGCCGCAGAGCGCGAGCGCCTGTCAAAAGAGATTGCGAGACTGAGCGCAGAAGTTTCGAAATGTAACGCCAAGCTGCAGAACGAGAGTTTTGTTGCAAAAGCACCGCCGGCGGTCGTTGAGCAGGAGCAGAAAAGGCTGGCAGAATACCAGACCACGATTGGCAAGCTGACGGCACAACTGTCGCGTTTGCCTGCCTGATTGACGCTGCATGCGCGCCGAGCCACCGGCGCCGGCGCGCATCCCAAACCAGAGGACGCAGGGTACACACATGCTAAAAGTTACAAAGGCGGTCTTTCCGGTCGCGGGTCTCGGCACCCGCTTCCTCCCTGCCACCAAGGCCAGCCCGAAGGAGATGCTGCCTATCGTCGACAAGCCGCTGATCCAGTACGCGGTCGAGGAAGCGATGGCGGCCGGCATCACCGAGATGATCTTCGTGACGGGTCGCAGCAAGCGGGCGATCGAGGACCATTTCGACAAGTCCTACGAAATCGAGGCGGAACTGGAAGCGCGCGGCAAGGCGAAGCTGCTGGAGCTGGTGCGCAGCATCAAGCCGAGCCATGTGGACTGTTTCTATGTGCGTCAGCCGGAGGCGCTCGGTCTGGGCCACGCTGTGCTGTGCGCTGAGAAGCTGGTGGGCGACAATCCGTTCGCCGTGATCCTCGCGGATGATTTGCTGTATGGCAAACCGCCCGTGATGCAGCAGATGATCGAGGTGTTCGATCACTATCACAGCTCGGTGATCGGGGTTGAAGAGATTCCGGCGTCGGAGACGAGTTCGTATGGGATCGTCGATGGCAAGGAGTGGGAAGACGCCATCATCAAGATGTCAGGCATCGTGGAGAAGCCGGCGCCTGAGGTTGCGCCTTCTAACCTTGGCGTGGTTGGGCGCTATGTGTTGAAGCCCCGCATTTTCGATCATATTCGCGCGTTGAAGCCGGGCGCCGGCGGCGAATTGCAGCTGACGGATGCGATTCAGTCGTTGCTCGCTGATGAGCAGGTGCTCGCTTATAAGTACCACGGGACGCGGTTTGATTGCGGTAGCAAGTTGGGGTACCTGAAGGCTACTGTTGAGTTTGCGCTTCGGCATCCGGAAGTGGCTGCGGATTTTGAGGAGTATTTGCGGACTCGGTCGCCGGTGTTGGAAGGTTGAGGTTTTTGTCTGCGACGGCTGGTTGGTTTGCTTGTTCTTGAGCTGGCATCCGCGTTATGACTCTGCGCTGGCATCCGCGCATTGCCTTCGTGCTTCAAGCGTCGCCCCTGTGCGGGGCGGCACCTACTTTTCTTTGCCGCCGCAAAGAAAAGTAGGCAAAAGAAAGCGGCTCACACCGCCAACATTTCTTCCTGCCTGAGGGACCCCAACCGGTCCCTTACTTCACGCGGCAACTTCTCGATTCAAGTTCGTTGCCAGCGCTCTTCCAGTACGCCTCACCCGCTTCACGCTCCCGCGTTTCAGCATGCCTTGACAGATAGTCCACCGCCACCCAGGTGGCAAACTGTGTGTCTGCCCAAGTGCTCCACACGCCTCACTTCGGACCGATAGCGCACGCGCCCCCCCCCCCGTAAGAGCGCCAAGTTATACGACGCGACAACCTACACACAGTTAGCCACCTAGGCTGCAGAAACCATTCGCTGCCGCTAGCACGTGTGCGGGTGTTTGAAGTGGGTGAGGCGCTCATTCAGCGCGTTGGCAACGAGCACCGACCAGGGCACTGTCACGTGAAGCGTGGGGACGTTGGGGGCCCGTGGATAAGAACACGGGCTGGCGGTGTTAGCCGCTTTCTTTTGCCTACTTTTCTTTGCGGCGGCAAAGAAAAGTAGGTGCCGCCCCGCACAGGGGCAACGCTTGAAGCACGAAGGCATAACGCGGATGCCAGCGCAAAGGCCAATACACCACACGGCAACGCCTGAAGCAGAGCGACAAATCGCGGATGCCAGCAAAAAACCAAACGCGCCGCAGGCAAAAACTTCACCGTCTCCGCATTAAAAACACAAAAACCTTATCCGACGTAGTCGTCACCTCAACAATCTCATTCCCAGTCTGCTTAGAAAACGCAGCAAAATCCCGCTGCGAGCCGGGATCCGTCGCCAGCACTTTGAGAATCTGACCACTTTCCATATCAGCCAGCGCCTTCTTGGCGCGCAGAATGGGCAGCGGACAGTTCAGACCGCGCGCATCCACTTCCTTATGAATCTGAATTTCCATCGACGTTGCCCTTCGTGAGCCGGCGCTCGTGCTGGATTTACGGCGCTCATGCAGAAGGGTCAAATTCTAACGCAAGCGCTCAACCCACGCCCAAGCCGCAACAGCCCGGGCGTGCGTGCCGCTACAGATCAACAGAACGTCCACTCGCCAGCGACTCACGCAACGCGTACCCAACGCGAGTCGCCTCCATCGCGTCCGCCAACGTCGCCCCGCTCTGCTTGCCTTGCCGCACAGCCGCGACGAACGCCTGCGCCTCGCACAAAAACGCATCCTCGAAACGGTCGAAGAAGGTCGGCGTGCACTCGTTGCGAATCCCGCTCGCGTCAGCGATTTCGACACGGTTCGCGCGCGGATTGCGCCCAACATACAGCGCGCCCGCCGTGCCGATCACCTCGCTGCCCGTATCGTTGCCGTGCGCCAGCGTGCGCGACGCGTAAAACATCGCCATGCGCCCGCCTTCGAACTCGCAGATCGCGACGCCATTGTCGACGTCGCCGAATTCACGCAGCCCTTCGTGCAACGCGATCACGCCGCTCGCATAGACGCGCGTCGCCTTCGGCATGCCGAGCAGCCATCGCGCGACGTCGATGTCATGCACCGTGCAGTCAAGAAATATCCCGCCCGACGTCGGCGCAAAGCGCACGAAAAAACCTTCGGGATCGTTCTGGTCGCAAGTCTGCGAGCGCACCATGAACGGCCGGCCAATCGCGCCCGCCTCGATTTTCTCGAACGCGCTGCGATAGCTCGGATCGAAACGGCGCATGAAGCCAATGGTCGCCTGCAACTGGGGATGACGCTGCGCCTCCGCGATCACCCGCTCGCACTCGGCCAGATCGAGCGACAGCGGCTTCTCGCAGAACACATGCTTGCCCGCGCGCAACGCATCGATGATCTGCTGCGCGTGCAACGCGGACGGCGTCACGAGCCACACCGCATCCACGTCGCGGTCTTCGTGCAGCGCGTGATAGTCGTCGTAAAGACGCGGCGCCGGCAACGTGGCGCGCGCCCACGCGCGTTCCTCTTCGACGGGACTGCACGCGGCCACCAGCGCCGCGCCCGACACGCGATACGCGAGATTCTCCGCATGCCGCTTGCCGAGCCGCCCCAGCCCAACCACGCCTATCCGCAGCGGGCCGCTCATTACAGTGCCTCGTTGAGCTTGACGGCACGCCCTTCGCGCCACGAACGCGTCGCCGCTTCGGCGAGTTCGAGCGCCTTCAGGCCGTCGGCGACCGTCGTGCGCACCGGCTTGCCTTGCGTGACAGCCTCGAAGAAATGCGCGATTTCGAGCGCATACGCGGCACGATAGCGTTCGAGAAAGAAATGCTCGGGCACGTCGCTCGATACAGCCGTCTTCGAATATGCAGTGACTTCCGTCGGACGCACATTGCCCGCCTGCAGCATGCCCTCGCTGCCGAGCAGTTCGAAGCGCTGGTCGTAGCCATACGCAGCGCGCCGCGACGTGTTGATCTGGCACAGACGCCCGCGCTTCGTGCGGATCGTCACTGCCGTGCAATCGATATCGCCCGCATCGGCGATCGCGGGATCGGTCAGGCAACTGCCCGTCGCGTGCAGCGTGTCCGCTTCGTCATCGAGAATCCAGCGGAAAATGTCGAAGTCGTGAATCAGCATGTCCTTGAAGATGCCGCCCGAGTGCTTGATGTACTCGACAGGCGGCGCGCCCGGATCGCGGCTCGTCACGACGAGCATTTCCGGCGTGCCGATCTCGCCCGCGTCGATGCGCGCCTTCAGCGCGGCGAAGGTCGGATCGAAGCGTCGCTGAAAGCCGATCATGCAGACGATGCCCGCTTTCGCGACCGCATCGGCGCACGCGCGCGCACGTTCCAGCGTCAGATCGACAGGCTTCTCGCAGAACACATGCTTCTTCTGCGCCGCCGATTGCAGGATCAGATCGGCGTGCGTGTCGGTGCTCGAACAGATCACGGTCGCGCCCACCGACGCATCGCCCATCGCGCCGTCGATATCCGCAACCTGCGCGCCGTATTGCGCCGCGAGCGCAGCCGCTGCATCGCGGTTCACATCGACCACGTACTTGAGCCGGACGCCCGGCTGCCGCGCAAGATTGGACGCATGGATCTTGCCGATGCGCCCTGCGCCGAACACCGCTACGTCGATTGTCTTGCCTGCCACATCAGTCATCGTATCCTCCAGTGTCTGTCGACTCTTCTACGTTCAATTCCAGCTTGTACGCGAGCGCGATGAACAGCGCCTGGCACAGGCAGATCGTGCTGGTCAGCGAGCGGAATGCAAACGCGCTGCCCTCTTTCACATACAACTGCGTGCTCGCATAGCGCGCGAGCGGCGACAGCTGACTATCCGTAATGACGAGCGTCTTTGCCTGATGGTGATGCGCGACGCGCAGGCAATGCTGCGTCTCTTTACCGTAAGGCGCGAAGCTGATCGCGATCACGACGTCGCCCTTCTTCACGCTGCGAATCTGCTCGCGATACATCCCGCCGAAACCCGACACGAGATGCACGCGCTTGGGCGTGTGCTGCAACGCGTAGACGATGTAGCTCGCCACGGGGAACGAGCGCCGCACGCCGATCACATAGATGTTGTCGGCGTGCTGCAGCATCTTCACGGCGGCGTCGAACTGCGCGTCGTCGAGCGAGCCTTCCAGTTCGTCGAGACCATCGCGGCATGCCGCCACGAATTCGCGCGCGACGCTGCCGCCCGACAGCCGCCCCGGCTTCTCGTCGATCAGCTTGCGAATGCGCTGCTGATAACTCTGCGACGACGCGCCTTGCGTCGTGTAAGCCTGGCGGAACACGGCCTGAAGGTCGGAAAAACCCGAAAAGCCGAAACGCTGCGCGAAGCGCACCACAGCCGACGGATGCACGCCGCAACTCGTCGCAATGTCGCTGGTGCGATCCACCATCACGCTCGATCGATGCTGCTCCAGATACGTCGCCACGCTCTTCAACTGACGCGGCAACGATTCGTAGTTTTCCGCGATGCGCTGCATCAATTCTTCGACGCTCGGCAACTCTTCTGTGCTGTCTTCCGCCATGGTCTTTACCTCTGTGCTTCTGGGTGCTTTTTTGCAGTGCAAAATCCCGTCCCGTAAGGCTGACAGGGAATGACAATGCACTGTCCCGACGTTGCGGAGTATAGGCACAACCGAAAGCAAATGGAATGGATTTTCCATTTTTCTTTGACATGAAATTTTCATTGCAAGTCTCGAAAAGTTGGCCTAATCTTGGTCCTGAGCGATGACGCAACACCGAGCCGGCATCACCTCGCAAAGCGTCATACGCTCCCCTCAAATACGAACAGACAAAGGTGGAGACAATGAGACTTTGCAATGGCAAGGCTTCGTTCAAAGTTCTGGCAGCAGCATTAACCCTGGCCGCAGGCATCGGTGCCATGACGGCGGCATCGACGGCACAAGCAGCAGACGCGAAGTTCGTGCTCATCAGCCACGCGCCGGATTCGGACTCGTGGTGGAACACGATCAAGAATGCGATCAAGCAGGCCGACGAGGATTTCAACGTCGCAACCGACTACCGCAACCCGCCGAACGGCGATCTCGCCGACATGTCACGCCTGATCGAACAGGCCGCGGCGCGCAACTACGACGGCGTGATCGTCACCATTGCCGACTTCGACGTGCTGAAGAGCTCGCTCGGCAAGGTCACGGGCAAGAAGATTCCCCTCGTCACGATCAACTCCGGTACGGAAGAACAGAGCGCGCAGCTCGGCGCGATCATGCATATCGGCCAGCCCGAATACGTGGCAGGCAAGGCGGCAGGCGAAAAGGCCAAGGCCGCGGGCGTGAAGTCGTTCCTGTGCGTGAACCACTTCGCAACCAACGCCGTTTCGTTCGAACGCTGCCGCGGCTTTGCCGACGCGCTCGGCGTGAACTACAAGACCTCGACGATCGATTCGGGCCAGGACCCGACGGAAATCCAGTCGAAGGTGAGCGCCTACCTGCGCAACCATCCGAACACGGGCGCGGTTCTGACACTCGGCCCGACGCCCGCCGCGGCCACCATCAAGGCGGTGCAGCAGATGGGCCTCGCGGGCAAGATCTACTTCGCCACGTTCGACTTCTCGGATGACATCGCGAAGGGCATCCAGGACGGCACGATCAATTTCGCAATCGATCAGCAGCCGTATCTGCAAGGCTACATCGCCGTCGCCGTGCTGGCGATCGTGAAGAAGGATCACACGACCGATCCGACGAAGATCCGGCAAATCCTGCAAGCGAATCCGAAGTTCAAGGAACGCCTGCAGACCTACGGCCTCGAGCCGTCGTATGGGCCGAAGAACATCCGTTCCGGTCCGGGCTTCATCACGAAGGCGAATATCGACAAGGTCATCAAGTACGCGGGCCAGTACCGCTAAGGGCCTTTCCTCTAGCCAGTCATACGCGGTACCGGGCGCGCCAGCACAGCGCGACCCCGGCGGCCCTTTGCCGCCATCGTCGGGCGACCCGACCGCGTCGTTTAACGGCTTTCTGCGCCTCTCGCCACTCATCCGAGTGAAACGCACAGCAAAGCCATGGGACCCGAGTAAGCGCTGAAGCGCCAACTCGGGCTGACTCGCCAAGGGAACAGAGTAAGCGCTAAAGCGCTAACTCTGTTCGACCTGGCATGGGACCCGAGTAAGCGCTGAAGCGCCAACTCGGGTCGACAAGGAGACATCATGGGCGTAGCCGGCAAACACTATCCAACGCATGGTCACGACGCACCGGGCAGCGATGCGCCGGGCGCCGATGCGCAATCCGCTGCACCGGCATTGCCCGGCGACGAGCGCGTCCGCAAGGAATCGTTCTTCGGGCATCTGCTGAACCGGCCGGAATTTGCCGCGATCTCCGGCACCGTGCTCGTGTTCCTCGTGTTCGCCCTGTCGGCCGGCAACTCGGGGATGTTCAATCTCGACGGCGTGATGAACTGGTCGCAGGTCTCCGCCTATCTCGGCATTCTCGCCGTCGGCGCGTGCCTGTTGATGATCGCGGGCGAGTTCGATCTGTCGATCGGTTCGATGATCGGCTTCGCGGGCATGATGGTCGCCATTCCATCCGTCTACTTCCACTGGCCGATCTGGGCCGCGATCATCTTCGCGTTCGCCGGATCGATGGCGCTCGGCGCACTGAACGGCTATCTGGTGATGCGCACGCGCCTGCCGTCGTTCATCGTGACGCTCGCGTTCCTGTTCATCCTGCGCGGCCTGACGCTCGCGCTGTCGATCATGGTCGCGGACCGCACCATCATCTCCGGCGTCGGCGATCTCGCGCAGTCCGACGCCATCACCAACTTCCTGTTCCATGGCGTAGCGTTCCATGGACTCTTCACGAGCCTCGCGCATATGGGCGTCGGCTCGCTGCTCGAAAACGGCCAGCCGCTCGTGCCGGGCATTCCGAAAGTGGTGCTGTGGTGGTTCGCGCTTGCGGCAGTCGGTGCGTTCGTCCTCGCGAAGACGCGTTATGGCAACTGGGTGCTGGCTGTCGGCGGCGATGCGAACGCTGCGAAGAACGTCGGTGTGCCGGTGCGCCGCGTGAAGATTTCCCTGTTCGTGCTGACCGCGTTCTGCTCGTGCCTGTTCGCCGTGCTGCAAGTGTGCGACATCGGTTCCGCTGCTGCCGACCGTGGCCTGCAAAAGGAATTCGAGGCGATCATCGCCGCGGTGATCGGCGGCACGCTGCTGACGGGCGGCTATGGATCGGTGGTGGGCGCGTGCTTCGGCGCGCTGATCTTCGGCGTCGTGCAGATCGGCATCACCTATACGAATGTCAGTTCGGACTGGTTCCGCGTGTTCCTCGGCGTCATGCTGCTGATCGCGGTGCTGTTCAACCACTATGTGCGCCGTCGCGTTGCGCAATCGTAATCGGGAGACGACCATGTCCGACACTCTCAAGCAAGACGACTTCATCCTGTCGCTCGAAAACGTCAGCAAGTTTTTCGGCAAGGTAATCGCGCTATCAGGCGTCACGCTGCGCCTGCGGCGCGGCGAAGTGCACTGCCTGCTGGGCGACAACGGCGCGGGGAAATCGACGCTCATCAAGACGCTCGCGGGCGTGCATCAGCCCTCGGCCGGCGACTACCTCGTGGACGGCAAGAAAGTGCTGTTCGAATCGCCGAGCGATGCGCTCGATATGGGCATCGCGACCGTGTATCAGGATCTCGCGCTGGTGCCGCTGCTTTCTGTCGCGCGCAACTTCTTCATGGGACGCGAGCCGCAGAAAAAGCTCTTCGGCCTCGTCAACGTGATGGACCTGGAAACGAGCGCGAGCATCGCCCGCGAGAAGCTCGCCGAAATGGGCATCAACGTGCGCGACCCGCATCAACCGATCGGCACGATGTCGGGCGGCGAACGGCAGTGTCTCGCGATTGCGCGTGCGATTCACTTCGGCGCCCGCGTGCTGATTCTCGACGAACCGACGGCCGCGCTCGGCGTGAAGCAGAGCTTCAACGTGCTGAAGCTGATTCACAAGGCGCGCGCGAAGGGTATCTCGGTGATCTTCATCACGCACAACGTGCATCACGCGTATCCGATCGGCGATTCGTTCACGCTGCTCAACCGCGGCAAGTCGATGGGTACGTACACAAAAGAAACCATTACGAAGGACGAAGTGCTCGACATGATGGCGGGCGGCGCCGAAATGCAGAAGATGATCGGCGAACTCGAAGGCGCGACGATTTAAGCAACTGTCGACCAGAGTTGGCGCTTTAGCGCCTTACTCTGGGTCCCATGCAAAGCCTTCGCACTCATCTGCTGCCAGCACACTCAGGACACACTCATGGCTCTTACCAGTAAGCCCACGACTCAGAACGCGAGCCGCTTCGCGGCGGGCCGCAGCCGCGACATCATCTGTCTAGGCCGGCTTGCCGTCGATCTGTACGCGCAGCAAGTCGGCTCCCGCCTCGAAGACGTCGCGAGCTTCGCGAAGTATCTGGGCGGCTCGTCGGCGAACATCGCATTCGGCTGCGCGCGGCTCGGCCTGAACGCATCGATGCTCGCACGCGTCGGCAACGACCACATGGGCCGCTTCCTCACTGAGACGCTAACGAAGGAAGGCTGCGACGTCAGCCACGTACGTGTCGATCAGGAACGGCTCACCGCACTCGTATTGCTCGGCCTGAAAGACCGCGACACGTTCCCGCTGATTTTCTATCGCGAGAACTGCGCGGACATGGCCGTCGACGAAGCGGATTTCGACGAGGCCTACATTGCGTCGTCGAAAGCGCTGCTGATTACGGGCACGCACTTCTCGACGGAACAGGTGAACCGCACCAGCCGCCGCGCGCTCGAATACGCGCGCAACAACGACGTGCGCACGGTGCTCGACATCGACTATCGCCCCGTACTGTGGGGACTCACAGGCAAGGCCGATGGCGAAACGCGCTTCGTTGCGAACGAAAGCGTCAGCGCGCACATTCAAGGCATCCTGCCCCTCTTCGATCTCGTGATCGGCACCGAAGAAGAGTTCCGGATCGCGGGCGGCAAGGACTCGCTGATCGAATGCCTCAGGGAAGTACGCAAGGTGACGCCCGCGACGCTCGTCGTGAAGCGCGGGCCGCTCGGCTGCCAGATCATCGACGGCGACGTGCCCGCTTCGATCGACGATGCGCCAATTCAAGGCGGCGTCGAAGTCGAAGTGCTGAACGTGCTTGGCGCGGGCGATGCGTTCGCTTCCGGCTTCCTGTCGGGCTGGCTGCGCGATGAGCCGCTCGACGCCTGCGCACGCGCCGCGAATGCGAGCGGTGCGCTGGTCGTATCGCGCCACGGCTGCGCGCCCGCCATGCCGACACCCGCCGAATTGGACTACTTCCTGAGCGAAGCGAAAGCCGACCCGGCACGCATGCGCCGACCCGATCGTGACGCGACGCTTGCGCGTCTGCATCGCGTGACGCCCGCGCGCAAGACCTATGACGAAGTGCTCGGCTTCGCCTTCGATCACCGCAACCAGTTCTTCGAACTCGCGCAGCAGACAGGCGCGGACCTGTCGCGCATTTCGAAGCTGAAGAGTTTGTTCGTCGAAGCCGTCGCGCAAACGGAACAGGCACTCGGCCTGCAAGGCAAGACGGCGGTGCTGATCGACGATCGCTACGGCCAGGACGCGCTCAACGCAGCGACGGGCCGCAACTGGTGGATCGGCCGACCCGTCGAATTGCCGGGTTCCGTGCCGCTCGTCTTCGATCACGGACGCTCGATCGGCACGACGCTCGCCAGCTGGCCGCGCGAGCATGTGGTGAAGTGCCTCGTGCAGTTTCATCCCGACGAGCCGATCGAACAGCGCATCGAACAGGAAGCGCAGTTGCGCGCGCTCTACGATGCCGTGCAGGAGTCGGGCCACGAACTGCTGCTCGAGGTGATTCCGCCGAAGAGCTTGCCCGGCGGACCGGACATTGTGCATCGCGCGTTGAAGCGCATCTACAACATCGGCATCTATCCGGAGTGGTGGAAGCTCGAACCGATGGATGCGTCGCAGTGGCAAGCCGTCGATGCGCTGATCGAGGAACGCGATCCGTACTGCCGCGGCGTCGTGCTGCTCGGCTTGTCGGCGCCTGTCGAGCAGATGATCGAAGGCTTCCGCGCGGCCGCGCAATCGAAGACCTGCAAGGGCTTCACGGTTGGCCGCACGATTCATTACGAGGCGAGCCAGGCATGGCTCGCAGGACAGATCGACGACGACGAAGTGATCGCCCGCGTGCGCCGCACGTTCGAAACGCTGATCCGCTCGTGGCGCGAAAGCCGTGGCACAGCGCATGCGGCGGGTTCGCATACCATCCGTCAGGAGCAGGCAGCATGAATCAACGTGCGTTGCATCACGATGTGACGACCTCGCCTGAAACGGCCGCGCAGGTATCGGCTGACGGCACGATCCGTCTGACGGCCGCGCAGGCTGTGGTCCGCTATCTCGCCGCGCAACGCGTCGAGACGGAAGACGGCACGGGCACCGAGCCGCTGTTCGGCGGCGTGTTCGCGATCTTCGGGCATGGCAACGTCGCGGGCCTCGGCGAGGCGCTCTATCAGTATCGACATGAACTGCCGACTTATCGCGCGCACAACGAACAGGCGATGGCGCACAGCGCGATCGCCTTCGCGAAAGCGCACTTCCGACGGCGGATGATGGCCGTCACGACCTCGATCGGTCCGGGCGCGACGAACCTCGTCACGGCGGCGGCGCTTGCGCATGTGAACCGCTTGCCCGTGTTGCTGCTGCCCGGCGACGTTTTCGTGTCGCGCGCGCCGGACCCGGTGTTGCAGCAGGTCGAAGACTTCCACGACGGCGGCATTTCCGCCAATGATGCGTTCAAGCCCGTGTCGCGCTACTTCGATCGCATCGTGCATCCCGCGCAGTTGCTCAACGCCTTGCCGCGCGCGATTCGCGTGCTGACGGATGCCGCGCTGTGCGGACCCGTTACGCTGGCGATGCCGCAAGACGTACAGGCCACCGCGTACGACTACCCCGCCGATTTCTTCGCGCCGCGTGTGGTGAAGTTGCATGCGCCCGCGCCCATTGAGCATGAACTCGATGAAGCGCTAGCGATTCTGCGCAACGCGAAGCAACCGATGATCGTCGCCGGCGGCGGCGTGCTCTATGGCCACGCAACGGATGCATTGAAAGCGTTCGCAACGCGCTACGGCATTCCTGTTGCGGAAACGCAGGCGGGCAAGAGCGCGCTCGCGTGGGACGACCCGTTGAATCTCGGCTCGCTCGGCGTAACGGGATCGCCCGGCGCAAACGAGATCGCGCACGACGCCGATTGCGTGCTCGCTGTCGGCACGCGTCTGCAGGACTTCACGACGGGCTCGAACACGCTCTTCACGCACGCGAAGGTGATCGGCATCAACGCGAATGCATTCGACGCCATCAAGCATCGCGGCTGTATCGTGCAGGCCGATTCGCGGCTTGCGCTCGAAGCTTTGTCGTCGCGACTGGAAAGCTGGCAAGCGGATGCGGCATGGACATCACACGCGAAGCAGCGTGCGAACGAATGGCGCGACATCGTGCAGAAGCTCACGCATGCGCCACAAGGTGTGGAAGGCAAAAGCGTCCTCCCCTACGACGCCGACGTGATCGGCGCGGTGCAGCGCTCGAGCGAACACTCGACGACGGACGACATCGTCGTCTGCGCAGCGGGCACGCTGCCCGCCGAACTGCACAAGCTGTGGCGCGCCGGACGTCCGGGCGCGTACCACGTCGAATACGGCTATTCGTGCATGGGCTACGAGATCGCTGGGGGTCTTGGCGCAAAGCTCGCGTGTCCCGAGCGCGAAGTGATCGTGATGGTCGGCGACGGCAGCTATCTGATGATGAACAGCGAGATCGCTACATCTGTGATGCTGGGCGCGAAGCTGATCGTCGTCGTGCTCGACAATCGCGGCTATGGCTGCATCAACCGCTTGCAGCAGGCCTGCGGCGGCGCGCCGTTCAACAACATGTTCGACGACTGCGTGCAAGGCGCGCCTGGCGCACCGAACATCGACTTCGCCGCGCACGCGCGCGCGATGGGTGCGCAAGCGGAGCACGTTGCGAACGTGCAGGAACTCGAAGCGGCGATGCAGCGCGCTCGCGCCGCGGACCGCACGTACGTGATTTCCATCGACACCGACGCCGCGCGCACCACGGACGAAGGCGGCTGGTGGTGGGAAGTCGCCGTGCCGGAAGTGTCGCAGCGCGAAGGCGTCCGCAAGGCACGCGCCGATTACGAAGCGCATATCAGCGCGCGTGGCAAAGACAATGAGTGAGGAAGCGCACATGAGCCAGTTCGAAGTACGTATCGGCATCAATCCGCTGTCGTGGATGAACGACGATCTGCCGTCGCTCGGCGGCGAGACGCCGCTCGACGTCGCGCTCACGGAAGGACGCGAAATCGGCTATCAGGGGTTCGAGCTTGGGAACAAGTTTCCACGCGAGCCTGAGGCGTTGAAGGCGTTGTTCAAACAGTATGATTTGTCGCTCGTGTCCGGATGGTATTCGGGGCGGCTCGCGGATTTCAGCCGCAGCATCGAGGACGAGTGCAAGGCCGCCGATTCTCATCTGGAGTTGCTCGCGAAGAACGGCGCGACGGTGATGGTCTACGGCGAGGTGCACAACACGATCCAGGGCTCGCCGTTGCCGTTGTATCAACGGCCGCGCTTTTTCACCGATGAGCAATGGAACACGTACGCAAAGCGCCTGAATGAATTCGCACGCTATACGTTGAGCAAGGGCGTGCGCGTTGCGTATCACCATCACATGGGCGCGTATGTCGAAACTGCCGCCGACGTCGATCGTCTGATGGCGTTGACTACCGACGACGTCGGCCTGCTGTTCGATGCGGGACACATTACGTTTGCGGGCGGCGACGCGCTTGCGGTGCTCAACCGGCATGTCGGCCGTGTGTGTCACGTGCATTGCAAGGACGTGCGCCCTGCCGTGATGAAGCTCGCACGCAATCGCAACTGGAGCTTTCTCGATGCGGTGATTGCGGGCGCGTTCACGGTGCCGGGCGACGGCGCCGTCGATTTTTCCGCGATCATCGATACGTTGAAGCGTCACGGTTATCGCGGCTGGCTTGTCGTCGAGGCGGAGCAGGACCCGGCTGTCGCGCCGTCGTATGCTTATGCGCAGAAGGGTTATCGCACGCTGCGCACGCTCGTCGATGCGCCGCTCGATGTCGCACAGGAGGCAGCATGAGTTTGCTTGTCAAGGCACAGCGCGAGGGCCAGACGATCGCGCGCGTGACGCCTGAAACGGCGGGCTGGAAGTATGTTGGTTTCGCCGCTTACCGGATGGAACCGGACGAGATCGTGCATGTGCTGGAAGCGTCGCGTGAGGTGTGTATTGTCGTGATGGCGGGTGCCGTCGATATCGAAACGGATGCGCAGACGTGGACGGGACTTGGTTCGCGGGACAGCGTGTTTGAGGACAGCGCGCCTGTTGCGGTTTATTTGCCGCCTGGTGTGCGGGCTATTGTTCGTGCTAACCGGCGGGCGGAGGTGGGTGTGGCCAGTGCGCCTGCCAAGGGCGAATATCCTGCGCGGTTGATCGAGTCTTCGCAGATGAAGCGGTCCGTGCGGGGTAAGGGCGCGAATACGCGGTATGTGTGCGATATTCTTCCGCAGACTGAGACTGCTGAGTCGCTGCTTGTGGTTGAGGTGCGGACGCCGAGTGGACATTCGTCCAGCTATCCGCCGCATAAGCACGATACTAATAATATTCCTGCGGAAAGCTTTCTTGAAGAGACTTATTACCATCGGCTTAGTCCGCCGCAAGGGTTTGCTTTTCAACGCGTGTATACCGATGAGCGGGATATCGATGAGTCTCTCGCGGTTGAGGATCACGATGTCGTGATGGTGCCGCGTGGGTATCATCCTGTCGTTGTGCCTTATGGCTATGACTCTTATTATCTTAATGTCATGGCTGGGCCTACCCGTACCTGGCATTTCAAGAATGATCCGCGGCATGAGTGGATTATTGAGCGGGATGCTAAGGGTTAGGTTTTGGTCTGCGACGCTGTTCGGTGTTTTGGCCTTTTCGCTGGCATCCGCGCTATGTCTTCGTGCTTCACGCGTCGCCCCTGTGCGGGGCGGCACCTACTTTTCTTTGCCGCCGCAAAGAAAAGTAGGCAAAAGAAAGCGGCTCACACCGCCAGCATTTCTTCTTGCCTGAGGGCCCCCAACCGGTCCCACGCTTCACACGGCAACGTCTCTGTTGGCGCTCGTTGCCAACGCTTCGAATGAACGCCTCACCCACTTCAAATACCCGCGTACAAGCTAGCGGCAGCGAATGGTTTCTGCCGCCCAGGTGGCAAACTGTGTGTAGGTTGTCGCGACGTATAGCTTGGCGCTCTTACACGGTGGAACGCGTGAGCTATCGGTCTGGAGTGAGGCGTGTGCGGTGCTACGGCCTACACACAGTTTGCCACCTGGGCGGCGGTGGAATATCTGGCACGGCATGCGGCGACGCGGGCGCGCGAAGCAGGTGAGGCGCATCGCAAGAGCGTTGGCAACTAACATGAGTCACGTGGTTGCCGTTTGAAGTGTGGGACCGGTTGGGGGCCCTCAGGCAAATACAAGAACTGGCGGTGTTAGCCGCTTTCTTTTGCCTACTTTTCTTTGCGGCGGCAAAGAAAAGTAGGTGCCGCCCCGCACAGGGGCAACGCTTGAAGCACGAAGGCATAGCGCGGATGCCAGCGAAAACACAAGCAAACCAAACCACCCGCGCCGCGAACGCTCAACCCCGGTTGCCAGCGCAAAAGCAAAAAACCCAACCACATCGCGGATGCCAGCGAAAACCAAAGCAAATCTGAGTGTCTTTGTCCACGCGCTGCCGACAAGATTTCTGGAGGACGCTCACCAACCGCGAGCGCGTTTGAACCGTTTCGAACAGTCAGCAGCAAACGCCCGCCGCAAGGCGCTTTGCGCAATGACGGCCGTGCAAGTCAAACAGAGAACAAAAGTGATGCGATGCGAAATCACCCCACTCCAAGCCATTCGCGCGCCACGTCGGGCCGCGCCCGGAACGATTCCAGCGATCCGTCGAACACGATCTCGCCATGTCCCATCACGGCGATACGGCTAGTAATCCGGTCTGCGATCACGAGCCGCTGTTCGATCAGCAGCATCGCGACGCCGCGCTCGCGCAGCAGTTTCAATGCCGCTGCAAGCTGCACGACGACCTGACCCGCGAGTCCTTCAGTCGGCTCGTCGATCACGATGAGATCAGGGTCGCCGAGCAACGCGCGCGCCACCGAAAGCATCTGCTGCTCGCCGCCCGACAACGCGCCCGCCTTCGTTCGCGCACGTTCGCGCAGCACGGGAAAGAGCGTACGCGCGTCGTCGAGTGTGAAGCGCGCAGCGCGTCTGCCGTTGCGCGGCTTGAGGCCCAGTTGCAGGTTTTCCTGCACCGTCAGTGTCGGAAATACATCGCGCTGTTCGGGCACATAGCCAATGCCGAACCGTGCAATCTCGAACGCGCGCCGGCCTTCCAGCGGCTGTCCGGCGAAACGGATCACGCCTTGCGTGCGTACGAAACCCATGATCGCCTTCGCCAGCGTCGAGCGGCCCGAGCCGTTGCGGCCCGCGAGCGCGACGGCTTCGCCCGCTTCGATATGCAGGTCCACGCCATGCAGCGCCTGGCTTGCGCCGTACCACGCGCGCAGATCGCGAATTTCGAGCAATGGGTTCATCGCGCGGCTCCCTGTGCGGCGTCGCCGCGATCGTCGATATCGCCCAGGTACGCCGCGCGCACGGCGGGATCGGCGCGAATCGCGTCCGGCGTGCCCGTCGCGATCACCTCGCCTTGCACGAGCACGCTGATGCGATCCGCGAGACCAAACACGACGTCCATGTCGTGCTCGACCATCAGCAGCGTGCGGCCCGCCGTCGCTGCGCGGATCAGTTCGACGGCGCGCGCCGCCTCGGCGCGGTTCATGCCCGCCGTCGGCTCGTCGAGCAGCAGCGTATGCGCGCCGCTCGCCAGCGCCAGTCCTAGATCGAGCGCGCGTTGGTCGGCGTAACTCAGCGTGCCCGCGATCACGTCGCGACGTTCGCCCAGACCGACGGCGTCCAACACTTGCTCGGCGTGCTCGTCGCCCTCGCGCGTCGCGGTGAAGCGCTGCCACCAGCGCATGCGGTCGCGATTCGCGATCTGCGCTGCGCAACGCAGGTTGTCGAATACGCTGAGCTTCGCGAAGAAACTCGTCGTCTGAAAACTGCGCGCGAGTCCGCGACGGCAAATCGCCGCAGGCGCAAGACGCGTGATGTCCGCGCCATACAGTTCGATGCGGCCCGCGCTCGGCCGCGCCGCGCCCGCGATCAGATTGAAGAGCGTCGATTTGCCCGCACCGTTCGGACCGATCAGCGCGTGACGTTCGTGCGGCTCGACCATGAGATCGACGCCGCGCAGGATGCGCGTTGCGCCAAAGCGCTTGTCGAGACGTCGCACGGCGATGGCGGGAATCATTCGCTGACCTCCGCGCGCGTTTCGTCGTTGAGCTTTCCGTCCATGCGCGCCGCCACGCGCATCGTCAGCCAGCCGATCGCGGCGAGGCACAGCACGGCCACCGTGAGCCACAAAGGAGCGATCGTCGTGACGAGACTCCTGCGCTCTTCCGTGCCGAAGCGTTGCGCGTACGCCCATTGCACGAACAGCACGACGGCAAGCGAACACGCGCAAGCGCTCGCCATCCGGCAAGCAAACCACGGCAGGCAGACGCGCCAGCCATCGCGTGCAATGCGTGCGGTTTGACGCCGCATCCATCCCGCGATGCCATCGGGCGCGCACACCACCACGACCACGAAGAACAGCCCGAGATACAGGAGCCACGCGCGCGTCGCGCCCGCCACGACGACGCTGAAAAACGTCAGCACGACGGCACCCGCCACCGGCCCAAAAAACGCCCCGCTTCCGCCGATCACCGTCGCGATCAGCACCGAGCCCGAGCGCAGCATGCCGACGCTTTCCGTCGATATCAGTTCGACATTGATCAACCCGAGCGTCCCCGCAATGCCCGCAAAAAACGACGACCACACGACGACCTCATAACGCACGCGGCGCGGAAAGCAACCGATAGCCGCCGCGCGAACCGGGTTGTCACGCACGGCATTCGCGAGCCGCATGAACGGCGTGCGCGACAGCAGGTACATCGCGATCACAGCGAGCGCGCACCACAACGCGATCAGCGCGTAGGCTTCGCGCGCAGGCCCGAACGTCAGGCCCGGCACCGCGATACCCGCCGTGCGGTCGATCGCGACACCCGCTTCGCCGCCGAACCAGTCGGGCAAGGTCCAGGCCGCCGCCGCGACGAGTTCGCCGATGCCGAGCGTGATCATCGCGAACGCGGTGCCCGCGCGACGCGTCGCAACGAGGCCATACAGCGCACCGAACAGCGCACCACCGATGCCGCCCATCAACGGCAGCAGCGGCAACGGCACGCCGACGCGATTGAACAGCTGCGCGGCGATCAGCGCGCCGATGCCCGACGAAGCCGCATGCCCGAACGACAGCAGCCCCGCGCCGCCGAGCAGCAGGTTGTACGACAGCGCGAACACGATCATCGCGGCGGTCTGCGCGAGCCAGGCGACGAGCCAGCTTTGCGTCGATATGCACGGCGGCAGGATGAGCAGCGCCGCGAGCGCGGCCCACGGCAGCGCCGCGCGCCATGTTGGCCTACGCGGCGAAGCGGGCTGCGCGTCGTGCGACTGGTTCACGTCACGCATCGTCGTCGCGTTGTCCGAAGAAGCCGCGCGAGCGCACGGCGAGCATGGCGACGAGCAGCAGATACGGCACGAGCGGCGCGAGTTGCGCGAGCGTCAACGCGCTCCACGCAGCGGGCAATGCGTTGTCGAAGTCGCCGAACAGCTCGCCGAGCGGAATATCGGTTGCGACCGCGAACGTCTGCACGCAGCCGATCACGAGCGACGCCACCAGCGCGCCGCCGAGCGACCCGAGCCCGCCGATCACAACCACGACGAACACGATCGATCCCACCGATTCGGCCATCGCCGGTTCGAGCACGAACAGCGGCGCGCCGATCACGCCCGCCAGCGCGGCGAGCGCCGTGCCCGCCGCGAACACGCCGGTGAAGACGCGCGGCACGTCGTGACCGAGCGCTTCGACGGCTTGCGGATGCGTGAGCGCCGCGCGCACGATCAGCCCCGCTTTCGACACACGCAGCACCGCGTGCAACACAACGAGCATCGCAATAGCGACGGCCATCATGAACGCGCGATAGCGCGAGAACGCGACGCCGTACACATCGAGCAGCGGACCATCGAGTGCTTTCGGCACGGCGGCGCTCAGCGCCTGCAAGCCCCAGACGAGCTTGACGCCCTCGCCGATCAGATACGCCGCGCCGAACGTCAGCAGCAACTCCGCCAGATGTCCGTGCGGCCGCACACGCCGCAGCAGCCATCGTTCGAGCGCCGCGCCCATCAGCCCGACGACGAACGGCGCGACGATGAGCGCCCACCAGAAGCCCATGCGCGCCGCGACGGAAAAGCCGACATACGCACCGAGCATGTAGAAGCTCGCGTGCGCGAAGTTCAGCACGCCGAGCATGCTGAAAATCAGCGTCAATCCCGCCGACAGCATGAACAGCAGCAAGCCGTAGCTCACGCCATTCAGCGCATCGATGACGAACGACTGCACGCGTCAGCCCGCTTGCGCGTCTTGCACGCCTTCCACGACGAGCAGCGGTTCGAGCGCCGCGCGCAGCCTGTCGGGCAATGTAACAGGACGCCGCGTTTCGCGATCCACGTACACGTGCACGAAATGCCCTTGCGCGGCGGGCTCGGCGTCGCCTTCCCTGAAAAGCCCTACTTCGTAACGCACGCTCGACGTGCCGAGCCGCACGACACGCAAGCCTGCATCGATGCGATCCGGAAACACGATCGGCGCGAAGTAGTTGCACTGCGTCTCGACGACGAGGCCGATCGTCGTGCCGTGCTCGATATCGAGCACGCCGCTGCGGATCAGATACTCGTTCACGACGGTATCGAAGTAGCTGTAATAGACGACGTTGTTCACGTGCCCGTACACGTCGTTATCCATCCAGCGCGTGGCGATAGACAGGAAGTGCGGGTAAGCCGTGCGCGGCGCGGGAGCGGGCTTGTTCATGTCGTGTGCGGTTGAATGGAAGAACGGCGCTTACATCGACTCGATCAGCATCCGCCGATAATCGTCGGCCGTCGCTTCGCGCGGATTCGTCTTGTGGCAATGATCGGCGAGCGCGCCCTTGATGACCTTGTCGAACGCACTTTCGTCGACGCCCATTTGCTTCAGGCCCGTCGGCAGTCCGAGGCGCGCGGTCATGTCGTGCAACGCTGCCGCAAGATCGGCATGGTCCGGCAGATTCATCACGCGACGCATGCGCGCGTAACGGCGATTCTCGACGACAGACGGCGCGCTTTCGTTGAAGCGCAGCACGGCGGGCAGCACGACGGCGTTCAGCGTGCCGTGATGCAGCGACGTGCGACCGTTTACCGACACGCCGCCGAGCGGATGCGACAGCGAATGCACACAGCCGAGTCCTTTCTGGAACGCCATGGCGCCCTGCATCGACGCGCTCATCATGTGCAGGCGCGCGTCGCGGTTCTGGCCGTCGCGCGTTGCGAGTTCGATGTTCGCCCAGGCGCGCTCCAGGCCGTCGAGCGCGATGCCGTCGGCGGGCGGATTGAACGACGGCGCGAGAAACGTTTCGATGCAGTGCGCGATCGCGTCCATGCCCGTCGCGGCCGTCAGCGCGGGCGGCAGGCCGAGCGTGAGGCCCGGATCGCAGATAGCCGCCTTCGGCAGCAGATGCCACGAATGAAAGCCGAGCTTGCGGCCGTCGTTCAGAATCACGATCGCGCCGCGCGCCACTTCGCTGCCCGTGCCCGCCGTGGTCGGAATCGCGATCAGCGGCGCGGCCTTGTCGGTGATTTTGGCGCTGCCGCCTTCGATCGTCGCGTAATCCGTCATCGTGCCCGCATGCGTCGCCATGATCGCGACGCCCTTGGCCAGATCGATCGACGAGCCGCCGCCTATCGCCACGAGCCCGTCGCAGCCCTCTTCCCGATAGCGCTGCGCGGCCGCCATCACCATCGCTTCCGTGGGGTTCGATGGCGTGTCGTCGAAGATGGGCACGCCGGGCAGCTTCAACGCGTCGATCGCCTGCTGCGCGACGCCCGCCGCCATCACGCCCTTGTCCGTCACCACGAGCGGCCGCCGGATGCCCGAGCGCTCGCACTCCGCAGGCAACTGCGCGAGCGCGTCGTAGCCGAGATGAATGTGCGTCAGATAGTAGATGTAGGCCATGGCGATGCGTCTCCGTTGTTATCGAGGATTCCGTGCTCGCACCGTCGAAACGGCGAGAGCGGCTGACTGCGACCATCACGGCAACGGTTGCGCGTTGCCGTTTTAATGTTCCGTTATTGACCCGGTCTCTCGATGAACTCGACCGGCAAGCCGCATCGGCGCATCCAGTCGCCAGGCGCGTGACTCACGCGGCGCACAGCTCACGAACCTCGGCGACGAAGCGCTCGACCGTTTCGGGCTGCGTATCCCACGCGCACATCAACCGGCAGCCGCCCGCGCCGATGAACTCGTAGAACTTCCAGCCACGCGTGCGCATCGCCTTCGCGACATGCGGCGGCAATTGCGCGAACACCGCGTTCGATTCCGTCGGGAACATGATGCTCACGCCCGGAATTTCCGCGAGGCGCGACTCCATCAGTTGCGCCATGGCATTTGCGTGGCGCGCATTGCGCAGCCAGACGTCATTGTCGAGCAGGCCGAGCCAGGGCGCGGAGATGAAACGCATCTTCGACGCAAGCTGTCCCGCCTGCTTCAGCCGATACGCGAAGTCGTCAGCGAGCGAGCGATCGAAGAACACGACCGCCTCGCCGACGGGCAAGCCGTTCTTCGTGCCGCCGAAGCACAGCACGTCGACGCCCGCGCGCCACGTGATTTCCGACGGATGCACGTCGAGCGCTGCGACGGCGTTTGCAAAGCGCGCGCCGTCCATGTGCACCTTCAGATGACGGCGCTTCGCGATCGCTGCAATCGCGCGGATTTCCTCGACGCTGTACACGGTGCCCACTTCCGTCGATTGCGTGAGCGTCACGACCTTGGGCTTCGGATAGTGGATGTCGGCGCGACGCGTGACGACGGCTTCGATTGCATCGGGCGTGAGCTTGCCGGCGACGCCCGGCGCCGTCAGCAGCTTCGAACCGTTCGAGAAGAACTCGGGGCCGCCGCATTCGTCCGTTTCGATGTGCGCGAGTTCGTGGCAGATCACCGAATGGTAGGACTGGCACAGCGACGCCAGCGCCAGCGAGTTCGCCGCCGTGCCGTTGAAGACGAAGAACACTTCGCAGTCGGTCTGGAACAGGTTGCGCAGGCGGTCGCAGACTTGCTGCGTCCACGAGTCGTCGCCGTAGGCCGGTTCGTGGCCGCTGTTGTTGGCGGCGATCAGCGCTTCGAGCGCCTCGGGGCAGATGCCGGCGTAGTTGTCCGACGCAAAATGTTGCATGGCAGGCGGCGCACCCGGCGATGAGCGCGCAATGATGACTGGAAAGCGGACATTTTAGTGCGGCGGGTGCTGAATTTGTTTCTGGCGGGTTTGATCGGGCGCGAACGGGCGCCTGGTGAGGATTGGAGGCCGTGCGTGCGAGAGTCCGCTGCACAGCCAGTGGGCGTGAGAGGTGCCCGCGGTTGTTCGGTCGTCGTGGTGCTCGCGGGCGTTGTTCGTCCGCGCCATCCGGCGGCGTCTGGGTGGCGTGCCGGGCTTTTGCTCAGGCGCGAAACGACGGGCGCAGCACCGTCACCACGACGAGACCCACGGCGCCGGCGAGCAGCGCGAGCGCCGCCAGCCACAACGCCAGCGTGAACGAACCGGTGTGCGCGGCGATCGGCGCGGCGACGAGCGGACCCACGATCTGCCCAAGGCCGTAGGCCGCCGTCGCGTAGCCCATGAGTCCGGCCGCGTTGTCGCCGTGCAGCCGGCGCGCCTCGCGCATCGCGAACAGGGTGATAGCCGTGAACGGCAAGCCAATCAGCGCGCTGCCAAGCGCGAAGCCGCCTGCCGTCGGCGACACGATGCCCGCGAGGATGCCAAGCGCCTGCAGCACGTAGCAGCCGGCCAGCAGCGTGCGGTTGTCCCAGTGCGACGGCAGACGCGCGCCCACCAGCGCGCCAACGACCAACGCGCCGCCGAACATCGGCCAGAACAGATCAGGCCACGGCGAATCCACGGGCAGCGCAGCGCGGGCGATCACGGGCAAAAACGTCGCGGTGATGATGTAGCCGAAACCGGGCACGCCGTAGAGAACGATCAGCCAGAAGGCATCCGCGCGATGCGGATGCACGCGATGCCGATGCGCGTCAGTCTGCGTCGACGCGTTTTTGCCCGCCGCTGCCGTTGCGCTCGCCTTTGCCTTGGATGCCGGCTCGAACGTGCGCCACACGAGCACCGTCAGCACGGCCGAGACGAGCCCAAACCCGATCCAGCCCGCCGACGCTCCATATCCGCCCGCCGCACTGACCAGCAGGCCCGTCGCCGCGATGCCGAGGCCCGGACCGGTGTAGATCACACCGCCCCACTCGTTCGCGCCCAGTTCGGCGAGCCGCCGCAAGCCCCATTGCGAGGCGAACACGAAGGTCCACGCGCTAATCGCCCCCGCGATGAAACGCACCACGGCCCAAACCCAAAACTGATGCGTGACGCCCATCGCGAGCACGAGCAGCACAGTCGAGGCGAGGCCCGTCTTCACCACGCGTGCCGCGTCCATACGCAGCGCCACGCAGGCAATCGCGCCAAGGAAATAACCCGCGTAATTGAGCGACGCGAGCCAGCCGCCATGTCTGATATCGAGCGCGCCGCCGTGGAGCATCAGCGGCAACAGCGGCGTAAAGGCAAAGCGGCCGACGCCAAGCGCGACGGCAAGCGCCGCCATGCAGGCGAGCGCGGCGCGACGTGCGGCATTGGGTGAAGCGTGGTTTGTCTGGAGGGTGCGGGTGGCGAAATCGTTCATCGATGTCATGGCGGTGGTCTGCCGTCCCGAGATTGGACGGCACAGCGGTCTGCTTCTTCCACACCATCGTAGCTTGACCCTTCAATCTCATAAAATGAATAATACGGATAGATTTAATCTCACGGAGAGATTGATGGATCTTGCCGCCCTTACGATCTTTCGCGCCGTCGTGCGCGAAAACGGCGTGACGCGCGCCGCGGCGAAGCTCAATCGCGTGCAATCGAACGTGACCACGCGTATCAAGCAGCTCGAAGAGCAACTGGGCACCGAACTGTTCGTTCGCGACGGACGGCGGCTCGTGCTGACGCCCGCGGGCGAGACGCTGCTGCCCTATGCCGAACGGCTGCTCGCGCTCGCCGACGAAGCGCGCCACGCGGTCAAGGACGCCCGTCCGAGCGGACGACTGCGGCTGGGCACGATGGAGAGCGTCGCCGCGACCCGCTTGCCCGGACTGCTCGCGCAGTATCACCAGACGTGGCCCGACGTCGCGCTCGAACTGGAGACGGGGACGACGGGCAAGCTGATTGATCGCGTGCGCGAATTCGAGGTGGACGCGGCAATCGTCGCGACGCCGCTCGATCCCGGCTGGATCGGCGATCTGTTCGAGGTCGTGCCCGTGTTTCGCGAAGAACTGGTGATGGTGTCGCCGCGCGGTCATCCGCCCATCCATCATGCGAGCGATATTTCGCTTTCGACGTTGATCGCGTTCGAGGTGGGTTGCGCGTATCGCGTGCATGTCGAAAAGTGGTACATGGAGCACGGCGTCCGGCCCGCACGGGTGCTGGAGCTCGGCTCGTATCACGCGATCGTCGCGTGCGTGGCGGCGGGCGCGGGCGTGGCTTTTGCGCCGCGCTCGGTGCTGGCGCTGCTGCCCGAATCGGACGATATTGCCGTGCATCCGCTCGCGGAGCTCGGCAGCATCGAGACGCTACTAGTCTGGCGACGCGGTCACTTCTCGTCGGCATTGAATGCGTTGCGCGGGATGCTGGTGGCAAGCGGGAACGTGCAGGAGAAGCCGGAGGACGAGGTGGCTGCCTGAGCGCCTGACAGAAGATGTTTGGCTAACCTGAAAGCACAAAATCAAAAAGCCGTGAGTCTCATCGACTCGCGGCTTTTTGCTGATGCGAATGCTACGTAGCGCGGAGGCTCAGAGCTGCGCTTCGACCCAGCCCTTCACGCCAGCCAGCGCAGCCGGCAGATTGGCCGGCTCGGTACCGCCCGCCTGCGCCATGTCCGGACGGCCGCCGCCCTTGCCGCCGACCTGCTGCGCGACGAAGTTGACCAGCTCGCCTGCCTTGACCTTCTTGCTCGCCTCGGCCGTGACGCCCGCGATCAGGCTGACCTTGCCGCCTTCGACGGACGCCAGTACGATCGCCGCGCTCTTGAGCTTGTCCTTGAGCTTGTCGACGGTTTCGCGCAGCGTCTTGACGTCCGCGCCTTCCAGTGTCGCCGCCAGCACCTGCACGCCGGCAACCTCGATGGCCTGGCCGGCCAGTTCATCGCCCTGGCTCGACGCGAGCTTCGACTTCAGCGCGCCCAGTTCCTTTTCCAGCGACTTCACCTGGTCCTGAACCATCGAGATACGCTGCGTCAGTTCCGACGGCTGCGCCTTCAGCGCCGCGGCCGCCGCGTTGATGCGCGCATCGAGTTCCTGAACGTAACGCACCGCGTTGTCGCCCGTGATCGCTTCGACACGGCGAATGCCTGCCGCGACGCCGCCTTCCATCACGATCTTGAAGAAGCCGATGTCGCCCGTACGATGCACGTGCGTGCCGCCGCACAACTCGCGCGAGAAGCCCAGATCGAGCACGCGCACTTCGTCGCCGTACTTCTCGCCGAACAGCGCCATTGCGCCGCCCTTCACCGCTTCGTCATACGGCATCACCTGCACGATGCCCGGCGCGTTCGCCAGCACTTCGGCATTGACGATGGCTTCGACGCGGCGGATTTGATCGTCCGTCATCGGCGCGTTGTGCGCGAAGTCGAAACGGGTCTTGTCGGCGTCGACGAGCGAGCCCTTCTGCTGCACGTGGCCGCCCAGCACTTCGCGCAACGCCTTGTGCATCAAATGCGTGGCCGAGTGGTTGCGGGCCGTGCGCGCGCGGCGGATCGCGTCGATCTCCGCCTTCACGACGTCGCCGACCTTCAGCGTGCCCTGCTCCAGCGTGCCGTGATGGCCCACGACGTCCGCCTGCACCTTCAGCGTATCGGCGACGGCGAAGCGCACGCTCGCGTTCGCGAGCACGCCCTGATCGCCGACCTGGCCGCCCGACTCCGCGTAGAACGGCGTGTGATCCAGCACGACGACAGCCTGCTGGCCCTTCGTCACTTCGTTGACGGACGCACCGTCGACATACAGCGCCGTGACCTTCGCGTCGTCGAAGACGATTTCCTCGTAGCCGTGGAACGTGGTCTTGGCGCCCGAGTATTCGAGGCCCTGCGCCATCTTGAACTTGCCGGCTGCGCGAGCCTGTTCGCGCTGACGAGCCATTGCTTCGTCGAATGCCGGCTCGTCGACCGTCACTTCGCGCTCGCGGCACACGTCCGCCGTCAGATCGAGCGGGAAGCCATAGGTGTCGTGCAGCTTGAACGCGACTTCACCGTCGAGCGTCTTGCCGCCCTTCGATTCCAGATCGGCCAGCGCGCTTTCGAGGATCGACATGCCGTGCTCGATGGTCTCGAAGAAGCGCTCTTCTTCCTGGCGCAGCACGTCCGTGACGCGCTGCTCGGCGTCTTTCAACTCGGGATACGCGCCGCCCATTTGCGCGACGAGATCAGTCACCATCTTGTGGAAGAACGAACCCTTACGGCCCAACTTGTAGCCGTGACGGATCGCGCGGCGCACGATACGGCGCAGCACGTAGCCGCGGCCTTCGTTGCCGGGGATCACGCCGTCGACGATCAGGAACGAGCACGCGCGGATGTGATCGGCGATCACCTTCAGCGAGTTGTTCGACAGATCTTCGACGCCTGTTTCACGCCCGGCTGCCTTGATCAGCGCCTGGAACAGGTCAATCTCGTAGTTGCTGTGCACGTGCTGCAGCACAGCCGCGATACGCTCCAGCCCCATGCCCGTGTCCACGCACTGCTTGGGCAGCGGCGTCATGTTGCCCTGCGCGTCGCGGCTGAATTGCATGAACACGAGATTCCAGATCTCGATGTAACGGTCGCCGTCTTCTTCAGGCGATCCCGGCGGGCCGCCCCACACGTCCGGGCCGTGGTCGTAGAAGATTTCCGAGCACGGACCGCACGGGCCAACGTCGGCCATCTGCCAGAAATTGTCCGATGCGTAGCGCGCGCCCTTGTTGTCGCCGATGCGGATGATGCGCTCGGCCGGCACGCCGACTTCCTTCTCCCAGATGTTGAAGGCTTCGTCGTCTTCCTGGTAGACGGTGACCCAGAGCTTTTCCTTCGGCAGCTGATAGACGCCCGTCAGCAGTTCCCACGCGTAGTGGATCGCGTCACGCTTGAAATAGTCGCCAAACGAGAAGTTGCCGAGCATTTCGAAGAACGTGTGGTGACGCGCGGTGTAGCCGACGTTTTCCAGGTCGTTGTGCTTGCCGCCCGCGCGCACGCTGCGCTGCGACGTCGTAGCCCGCGAGTACGGACGCGATTCGGCGCCGAGAAACACGTCTTTGAACTGCACCATGCCCGAATTGGTGAAGAGCAGCGTCGGGTCGTTGCCGGGCACGAGGCTCGACGAACGGACGATCGTATGGCCCTTCGATTCGAAGAACTTGAGGAATTTCTCGCGGATTTCGGCGGCTTTCATAGCGTGCTTTGGGGACGGTCCTGGCTTGAGCCGACGGCTGCGGAAGACTGACCGGCCGTCGCAATAGATAGTTTCCTGAACGGTCGATTATACGGGATCGGCGCTGTCGCGCGGCGCCGTGGCGCGGGCTGCGCGCGGCATTGGCCATCCGGCCAGTTTCCCCTCTCAAAAACGCCGAAAGCGCGACCTGTCATTCTTCCTATGCCGTCAGGCAGAGTACGTCGGGCGCGGCCGATCGCTTAAGATGCACCACATCGATTCAATCGGGCAGCGCCCTGCGGCGCGCGCCTCATCACATTGCACATTGGAGACGTAGACAGAACATGGGTGCACTCAGTCATATCCGCGTGCTGGACCTTACCCGCGTGCTTGCCGGTCCGTGGTGCGCACAGACGCTAGCCGATTTCGGTGCCGACGTGATCAAGGTCGAGCGGCCGGGCGCCGGCGACGACACGCGCCACTGGGGGCCGCCGTACCTGAAGACGCCGGAGGGCGCGGACACGCGCGAAGCCGCCTATTACCTCGCGGCGAACCGCAACAAGCGCTCGGTGACCGTCGATATCGCCACGCCCGAAGGGCAGCAGATCGTCCGCGAGCTGGCTGCGCAAAGCGACGTCGTGCTGGAGAACTACAAGGTCGGCCAGTTGAAGAAGTACGGGCTCGACTATGAGTCGCTGAAGGCGGTGAAGGCCGACATCGTCTACTGCTCGGTGACGGGCTTCGGGCAGACAGGGCCGTATGCGCAGCGCGCAGGGTATGACTTCATCGTGCAGGGTATCGGCGGGTTTATGAGCATCACGGGCGAGCGCGACGGCCAGCCAGGCGGCGGTCCGCAGAAAGCGGGCGTAGCGATCGCGGACCTGATGACGGGCATGTATTCGACCGTCGCCGTGCTGACGGCGCTCGCGCACCGCGACCGCACGGGCGAAGGCCAGTACATCGACATGGCGCTGCTCGACGTGCAGGTCGCGATGCTCGCCAACATGAACTCGAACTTCCTCGCAAGCGGCAAGCCGCCCGCGCGCTGGGGCAATGCGCATCCGAACATCGTTCCCTATCAGACCTTCCAGACCAGCGACAGCTGGATCATCGTCGCGGTGGGCAACGACGGACAGTTCCGCAAGTTCGTCGAAGCGGGCAAGCGCGCGGGTCTGGCCGACGACGACCGCTTCGCGACCAATCCCGAGCGCGTGCGAAATCGCGAGACGCTCGTGCCGATCCTCGCGGAGATGGTCCGCACGCGAAGCAAGCACGAATGGATCGATGCTCTCGAAGCGGCGGGCGTGCCCTGCGGCCCGATCAACGATCTGGAAGAGGTGTTCGAGAACGAGCAGGTGGTCGCGCGTGGCATGGAGCTTCAATTGCCGCATCCGTCGGGCGGCACGGTGAAGCTGGTGCGCAATCCCATCCGCATGAGCGCGACGCCGCCCGAGGCACAGGCGCATCCGCCGACGCTCGGCGAGCATACGGAAGCGGTCCTGCGCGATGTGCTCGGATACGACGATGCACGCATCGACGCGCTGCGGGGCCGGTCGGTGATCTGACGTGAGGTCGGGAGGCGGCGTGCTGCGGTTGGCATGCTGCCGTTCGCGTGCTGCGGTTGGCTTGCTTCGGTTGGCGGGGCCGCAGTTGGTTTGCTTCTGTTTGCTTCCTGCCGCTGGCGCACTGCAGTTGAAGGCGTTCCGGCGAACGGCGGCTCCGCCATACGCCGACTCCTGCATACGCCGGCTCCAGTGTGCGGCGGCAGAACCAGGCGCGCGGCGCGCCTGTCGTCCGGCACCCTACCCTCAGTGCCTGAATCGCGCCGCCCCGCCCGCGACTCACGCCATCGAACCCAGCCAGCGCTGCCCTTCGTCCCAGTCGCCGAGGCCGCTGTCGGCGTTGATATGGCCGCGCGGGCCGATGCTCTCCCAGCGGCTGCCCCATGCCGCCGCGCAAGCCTGCGAGAACGGCACGCCGCCGTACGGATCGTCGGTGCTCGCGACGACGATCGACGGGAAAGGCAACTTGCTCATCGGCACGGCGTCGAAGCCGGCCGCATCGGCGGGAAATCCGGGGCCGGCCGGATCGGGCACCGCGACGAGCAGCGCGCCCGCGACCTTCGCAAGCGCATCCTGCGAAGCATGGCGCGCCGCCCAGGACGCGACCGTCAGGCAACCGAGGCTGTGTGCCGCGAGCAGAACAGGCGCTTTCGCCCCAGCGATTGCGGCATCGAGCGTCTCGCACCACTCATCGCAAACGCGATGATCCCAGTCCCGCATCGGCACGCGCGAAAAGCCCGGATAACGCGCTTCCCAGCGGGTCTGCCAATGCCCGACGCCCGAGTTCATGTAACCCGGCAATACGATCACGCTTTGCTGCTCCAACGCCATACTTTTCCCCGTTTGTTTTCAGTGGTCGAAGTGCGGCATCGCGCCGCCAGCGCTATTGAATCACACGGCCCACGCCAACGCCGCGCGGATCGGCAGCCGGTTGCGGGGTCGTGCCGTCGATGCGGATCATCTGCACGTCGCCGTTGAACGTCTGACCCTGCAGCGTGTAGCCGCGCGTCGTCAACTGTTCGGCCAGCTCGCCGTCGATGGGATGATAGGGCTCGAAGTAGATCGTCCTCTGCGGCAGCAACTGATGGTGAAAGCGCATCGCGGCGAGCGCGTCGGCGGGCGACATGTTGAAGTCGTACAGGTTCGTCATCACCTGGAAGATCGACGTGAAGATGCGCGAGCCGCCCGGTGTGCCGATCACGAGCGACACCTTGCCGTCCTTCGTCAGGATGGTCGGCGCCATCGATGACAATGGCCGGCGCCCCGGCGCGATCGTGTTGACGTCGCCGCTCGTCACGCCGAACTGGTTCGCCACGCCGGCTTTCATCTCGAAGTCGTCCATCGCGTCGTTCAGTACGAACCCGCCGCCGTCGACGACCACACCCGAGCCGAACGGCCCGTTCAGCGTGTACGTGTTCGACACAGCGTTGCCCCACTTGTCGACCACCGAGAAGTGCGTCGTCTGGGACTTTTCCGGCAGCGAGTCGCCGAGGCCCGGCTTGACGGGCGAGGCGCCCGGCACTTCGTCGGGCGTGATGTCCTCGACGCGCTTTGCGAGGTAGGCGTCGTCGATCAGCTTGTCGACGGGCACGCGGTACGAATCGGGGTCGCCCATGTACTGCTGGCGGTCAGCGAACGCGCGGTCCTCGATCTGCGCGACCAGATGAATGTACGGCTCGGAATTGAGCGCCACGCCGTCGAACTGCGGTTTCAGATCCGCCTTCATCTTCAGCAGCTGGATCAGTCCGATGCCGCCCGAGCTGGGCGGCGGCGCCGTGACGATCTGATAGCCGTTCCAGCTCGCCGTCACAGGCTGTCGCCACACGGCCTTGTACTGCAGCAGATCCGATTTCGTTAGCAGGCCATGCCCGTACATCTGCCGCGCGATCAGATCGGCCGTCTGCCCTTCGTAGAACTCGCGGCCGCCGTCCGATGCGATCCGCGTCAAGGTCTGCGCAAGTTCGGGCTGGCGGAACGTGTTGCCCGCTTTCAGGTTCGTGAAGTACGCATCGAAATTGGTCTTGCCGCCGAAGCTCTGCGACGCGCCGTCGCGGCGCTTCTGCAGCCACGGCTCAACGGGGAAGCCGTCCGTCGCGTATTTGATGGCGGGCGCGAGCACCTGCTTCCACTTGAGCTTGCCGAAGCGCTTCTGCGCTTCCCACATGCCGTCGACGGTGCCCGGCACGGCCACCGCGCGATGTCCGACAAGGCTCATGCCCTTGATCACATTGCCCTTGTCGTCGAGATACATGTCGCGCGTCGCGCTCTGCGGCGCTTTCTCGCGGTAGTCGAGAAAGTACGGCTTGCCGTCCATGACCAGCGTCATGAACCCTCCGCCGCCGATGTTGCCCGCATCCGGGTATGTGACGGCGAGCGTGAAGGCAATCGCGACGGCTGCATCGACGGCATTGCCGCCTGCCGCGAAAATCTGCTGCGCGGCGTCGGCGGCGTAGCGGTCGGGCGTCGCGACGGCCGCCGCGTCGAGTACGGGCTTGGGCTGGGCCGTCTTCGCGTCGACAGCGGGCGACGCAACCAGGCTGGCGATCAGTGCGCCCGTCAGCGCGAGCGTCGTGGCAAAGCGCGCAAACGTGCCTTGAGCAACGACGCGGCCGGCACTGGAACAGAAATCGGCGTGGGCGCCCGCATGGGATTCGGCATGCAACGCGGCGCCGGAAAGCGCGCGAGGCGCGCGCAACATCGGAAGGGACATCCGAGGAACTCCGGGATAGATGGACCTGCCCGCGCGTGCCCAGCGGCATGGGGCGGCCGGCTCGCAGCAAGGACAGGTCGCGTGAAGCGGCGAGACGGGCATCGGATGCCCGAGCCCACGACAGAATAACGGAAACGCAGCGCCTGCCGAAAAACGGCGCGACGGGCGCAGCCGACAACGAAAGCGCCGCTCAGAGGCGCGGGACAAGGCTCATGCTCGCCGCGAAGCGCAACGGCAAACCGCCACAATCACCCGCGACGGCGCGGGCTGGCGCAAGGCCGGCGTGGGGCATGGCGCGCGACGCATGCTAAGCGTCCGCACCATTCTGAGCCAAAGCAATTTACCTCCTGTTACAGCGCCGATTGCGCCCCGGAAATCCATCGATTTCCGCTGTTTTCGGCTGCGCGCCGCATCGCGCAAGCCTAAAGACTGTCGCCGGATGTGTCGTCAGGTAGAATTGACAGACTAACGGACGCATATAGTGTCCAGGACCGACTTTCTCCTTCTCGCATGAACAACGATCGCAAAGACGCCGAGCGCAACGAAGCGCCCGTTTCCAATTTCATCCGCAACATCATCGACGACGATAACCGCTCCGGAAAGTGGGGCCAGCGGGTGGAAACGCGCTTCCCGCCGGAACCGAACGGCTATCTGCACATCGGCCACGCGAAGAGCATCTGCCTGAACTTCGGCATTGCGCAGAGCTACGGCGGCGTCTGTCATCTGCGCTTCGACGACACGAACCCCGAAAAGGAAAGCTTCGAATACGTCGACTCGATCGTCGACGCGGTGAAGTGGCTCGGCTTCGAGTGGAACATCGAAAGCAAAGAGCATCTCTACTTCGCGAGCGACTACTACGACAAGCTCTATGAATTCGCCGAGCTGCTGATCACGCGCGGCAAGGCGTATGTCGACAGTCAAACGGCGGAAGAAATGCGCGCGACCCGCGGCTCCGCAACGGAAGTCGGCACGCCGTCGCCGTTCCGCGAACGTAGCGTCGAAGAAAACCTCGACCTGTTCCGCCGCATGAAGGCGGGCGAGTTCAAGGAAGGCGAGCACGTGCTGCGCGCGAAGATCGACATGTCGTCGCCGAACTTCAACATGCGCGACCCGGTGATCTATCGCATCCGCTTCGCCCACCATTACCGGACGGGCGACACGTGGTGCGTGTACCCGATGTACGACTACACGCACTGCATCTCGGACGCGCTCGAAAACATCACGCATTCGCTGTGCACGCTCGAGTTCGAAGACCACCGGCCACTGTACGACTGGATTCTCGACGAACTCGCCGAGGCCGGCATCTTCACGCGCCCGCTGCCGCAGCAGATCGAGTTTTCGCGCCTGAACCTCACGTACGCGATCACCAGCAAGCGCAAGCTGCTGCAACTGGTCAACGAAAACCACGTGGACGGTTGGGACGATCCGCGCATGCCGACCATCGTCGGCGTGCGCCGCCGCGGCTTTACGCCGGACAGCATCAAGCTGTTCTGCGAGCGCATCGGCATCACGAAGGTCGATTCGTGGATCGACATGAGCGTGTTCGAAGGCGCGCTGCGCGACGATCTCGACGACAAGGCGCCGCGCGCGACCTGTGTGCTCGATCCGCTGAAGCTCGTGATCGACAACTATCCCGAAGGTCAAACGGAAGCGTGCAGCGCGCCCGTCCACCCGCATCACCCGGATCGCGGCGTGCGCACGTTCCCGTTCTCGCGTGAACTGTGGATCGAGCGCGAAGACTTCATGGAAGCCGCGCCGAAGGGCTATTTCCGTCTGTTCCCGGGCAACAAGGTGCGTCTGAAGTACGGCTACGTGGTCGAATGCACGGGCTTCGACAAGGACGAGAACGGCAAGGTAACCGCCGTTCACTGCAACTACTTCGAAGACAGCCGCTCCGGCACGGAAGGCGCGAACAACTACAAGGTGAAAGGCACGATCCACTGGATCAGCGCGACCCAGGCCGTGCCCGTCGAAGTGCGCGTCTACGATCGCCTCTTCAAGGAAGCACAGCCCGACGCGGGCGGCCGCGATTTCCTCGAGGCGCTCAATCCGGATTCGAAGCGCATCATGCACGCCTACGTCGAGCCGGGCCTGGGCGAAGTCGAGCCCGAAGCGCGCTATCAGTTCGAGCGCCACGGCTACTTCGTCGCTGACCGGTATGACACGAAACCGGGCAAACCCGTATTCAACCGGATCGTCAGTCTGCGCGACAGTTGGGGAAAGCCGGCGTAAGCTGATTGTCTGGTTGAGTCTCCGCGGCATGCGGCGCATTCGGCGCGCATGCCGCCGTGTCCCGCGACGGACATCGCCAGGCGACAGCGCGACGATGCAGCCGGAGTGATTGCTGCCGGCTCAGGGGGAACGATGAAGGTTGCAATCAAATACAAGCTGGTGGCGATCGCGGCCGCGGCGCTGGCGGCGTTTATGTCGCTAACTGTGCCCGCCCATGCCGAAGAGCTGACGGGTACGCTCAAGAAGGTTCACGACGACGGCTTGATTACGCTCGGCGTGCGCGAAGCGTCGATCCCCTTCTCCTATTCCACCGGCGACCAGACGGTCGGCTATTCACAATCGATCGCGCTCGCCATCGTCGAAGAAATCAGGAAGACGCTCGCGATGCCGAACCTCAAGGTGCGCGAAGTCACGATCACATCGGCGAACCGCTTCCTGATGCTGGTCAACAACCAGATCGATCTTGAGTGCGGTTCGACCACCCATACGCGCGAGCGCGAAAATGTCGCCGCGTTTTCGAACAGCTTCTTCCAGTACGCGGTGCGGATGATCGCGCGCAAGAACGCCGGCATCAACGACTTCGCGGACCTCGCCGGCAAGCCCGTCGTCACGACGGCGGGCACGTCGGACGAACGGCTCGTGCGGCAGTTGAACAGCGAGAAGCAGTTGAACATGCGTATTGCGAGCGCGAAGGACCACTCCGATGCGTTTGCAGCCGTGAAGGCGGATCGCGCGGTCGCGTTCGTGATGGACGAACCGATTCTGTACGGTTTTCGCGCCACCGACCCGCGCCCCGACGACTTCATCGTGACGGGCACGCCGCTCGGCTACGAGACCTATGCGTGCATGTTCCGCAAGGGCGACGCGCCGTTTCGCGAGCTGGTGAACCGTGTGATCACGAAGATGCAGACATCGGGCGAGGCCGAACGTCTCTACAACGTCTGGTTCACGCAGCCGATTCCGCCGCATGGGATCAACCTGAACTACCCGCTGTCGGCGGAAATGCGCACGATGTTCGCGCATCCGAACGACAAGGCGCTCGATTGAAGCTCATTTGAAAAGCGTGCGCTATGCCGCGTCCAGCACGCGGTGCAGCTCGGCGAGCGATAGCGTGGTCTGAAAGAGCCGCGTGAGGCTGCGGCTCGCGTAATGCTCGACGTCATCGGGCGCGGCCCAGCGGAATGCGTCCATCTCGGGAATCATCGTGCCGTCGGAGCGGCGCGGAAACATCGACGTGCACGTGCAGCGGGTGAGATCGAGTTCGTCGGCCAAGGCGCGCGCGGCGAACAGATGCAGATCCTTGTCCCGCCGATACACGAACAGGCCAAGGTCTTTCAACCGCGCCGCGTCCACGGCGATACCCGTTTCCTCTTCCATCTCGCGCAGCGCCGTCACATGCGGCGCTTCGCCTTCCTCGCCCTGCCCTTTGGGAATATCCCAGTGGCTGGTTTCCGTCGCGTGCGCGAGCAGCACCCGCCCATCCGGGTCGAGCAACACGACGCCGCAAGAGATCGTGCGCGTGCTCAATGCTTCTTCTGCATCACCCAGTTGCCCGTGCCCTGACGGCAGAACTGCGGGTTCAGATTCATCGACTGGCCTTTGGCGCTCAACACGACGTGGATCTGACGGCACGTCCGGTCGCCCGACTTCGATGTGGCATCAGGCGTCAGTTGCGCCTCGATCCTCGTGCTATTGCGCAAACCCTCGTTGTTCCAGGTGGCGGATTCGCCGTCCTGCTTCTTGTCGAGCGCCTCGAACGCGGCCTTTCTGAGCGAGTCGTTGTCGGCCTGCTTCATGTACGCGATCGGCGTGTCGTTCAGGAAGTTGAGATTGGTGGCATGCGCGCCGATTGCGCCAGCGAGCAACAGCCCGCCCACTGAGAGTTGAAACGCGGCTCGGGTTCGCATCGACATGAAGTTCTCCGCAGAAGTCGGGTTCGGGCAAGCGTGGCGCGGCCATGTAGCGGCCCGCGATCTGGACCTCAAAAGCATAGCACGCCGCCTACATGCACAGCTCGCGAGACCACCATCTTTGAGATAACGCCGCCGCGCCTGAGGCCCACCGGCAGCCCGCTCAGGAGAATTTTAGGATACGTCCCATAGGCCCTCAGGCACGCAATCCATAACATGAGTCGAATCAAATTCACCCGCACTTCAAACGCTTTGCGCGTTGCGACTCTTGCTCATGGACCTCTCGTTCGCTCTCCAGTTTTTCGCCGCGATGCTGACGCTGATCTGCGTCGTTCTTGGCTCGATCGTCATGCGCGTCGATCCCGCGCCGATGCCGACCATCGTGCGTATCCACGGCCTGCGCCGCAGCCGGTGGCCGTGCGCGCTGACGCGAGCCGGCCTCGTGTGCCTGCTCGTGTCGTTCGTGCTGTTGATCGCCGGCTGTTATTTGCTGCTGACGATGTGAGCGTCAGCATGTTGCTGAGGCGCTTCGGGCTGGTATCCGTCCGTCAGCGTCTTAAGGAACGCGACCACATCCTTGATCTCTGATTCATCCAGCGCAGGCTTGTCACCCGGCTTGCGATCGAATGGCGGGTCGGTATTCAGATTTGCCCAATACTTCTTCGGCAAATCGTCGAACTTCTGCACTTTTCCCTTTACGACCGGATAGAACTTCTCCGGATTCGTATCGCGTTCCGCATAGAAGCGGACGACCTCTTCGAGCGAGTGATAAATCCCATTGTGGAAGAACGTCTTGCGCAGCGCGACGTTGCGCAGCGTCGGCGTACGGAAAATTCCGCAATACTCGTCTTGGCCCTTCAGATCCGTCCGTTCCGGGCCGCACGCGCCCAGATCGTAGAAATGCGGATCGTGGTTCACGGCCAGCGTGCGATTACGTGGCACGCCGAGCGCGATCAGACCGAAGTCAGAGAACGCGGGCGCCGAGCCGTCGAGCGCGCGCTGGCTGATGTGGCAGCTCGCGCAGTTGCCTTTGGTCTCGTCGTTGAAGAGCTGCAGGCCGTGCAGCTCGGCCTTCGTCAGTTGCGCCTTGCCCGCGAGGAAGGCGTCGTACTTGCTCGTGTACGGGTAGAACACTTCCGGCGTCTCCTCGAACACTTCGAGCGCCTGCAGCACGGCCTTGAACGTCGCGTCGTCGCTATCGAACACGCGCTCGCCGAACGCGTCGCGGAACTGGTTCGCGTACGGCGCGGCCTTCACGGCCGCCGCCACTTTCTGCGGCGTGCTGCCCATCTCGAACGACGACGTCAGCGGCATGCGCGCCTGATCGTGCGCGCTGTTCACGCGGCCGTCCCACATCAGGCCGCCCGTCGGACCTGCGTCGACGCTCTCGTCGCCCTCGTCGTCCGAATCGTGATAGTGCTCGGTGAAGGACGGCACCTTCTGCAGATACTTGATGTCGGGCGCGGCGCGCATGCCCTGCTGGCGCATGTCCTGGCCGCCCAGTTGCACGGAGAGCGCGTTAGGCGGTCCGAAGGCGTGCTGCGGGCTGTGGCACGACGCGCAGGCGAGCTTACCTGAACCCGACAGCGACGGATCGAAGAAGAGCTGCTTGCCGACGGCCGTCATCTTCTTGACGGACTCGTACACCTGGGCACGCGTCTGACCACCAGCGGGCATCGCCGCTGCGCCATCGGCGGACACCTTTTGCATCTGCGCGCCGCTCACTGACGGTTGCACCGATTGCGCCGCCGCTACCGCGTGAGCGCCATCGCTCTGCGCGCTGCCCGCATCGCAAGCCGCCAGCATCATCGAAACCGAAACACCCAGCGCGCCGAGCCATCCCGCGCGCCACGCCTGTCTTGTCCGAAGCCCCGCCACATCGCGCCACATATCTTTCTTACCTGCTCGTGTTGATCGACTGCGCGAGGTTATTTCACCGACATGTCGCCTAAATGACATATACCCGACGACATATTAAAAACCACAAGCAAATCGGAACCTCTATGTAAGAAATTAATCGTTCTGTCAAAAAGCCTTGCGACACTCTCGCCGCCGGTCATCCCGATGCGGATTCACCGCCGGTCCCCAACGCGAGAGAGATAAATCATGAACAAGAAACTGATCTGCGCGACGCCTATTGCGATCGCCGCAGCGATCGGGCTGTACGCATGTGGTGGCAATTCGAATTCGAAGCCGACGTTGTCTTCCGTGAAGAACGTCGTGGTCATCTACGCGGAAAACCGCAGCTTCGACAACCTCTATGGCAACTTCCCGGGCGCCAACGGCCTGCAGAACGTGACGGCGACGAGCGCGCGCCAGCTCGACCGCGACGGCTCCGTGCTGGCGACGCTGCCGCCCGTCTGGAAGGGCCTCACGGCAGCGGGCGTGACGCCCGTCATCACGCAGGCGATGACGGTCAATCTGCCGAACTCGCCGTTCGCCATCGACGATCCGGCTGGCTTCAACGCGCCGCTCAGCGCGACGACGCGCGACCTGTATCACCGCTTCTACGAGAACCAGATGCAGATCCACGGCGGCAAGAACGACATGTTCGCCGCGTGGGCCGATTCGGGTGGTCTCGTGATGGGCCACTACACGCCGAACGCCGACAAGCTGCCGCTCTACAAGATCGCGCAGCAATTCACGCTGGCCGACAATTTCTTCATGGGCGCGTTCGGCGGCTCGTTCCTGAATCACCAGTGGCTGGCCTGCGCGTGTACGCCGTTCTATGCGAACGCCGACACGAGCGTCGCGAAGGCGTCGATCTCCGCGGTCGAGCCGGACGGTGTCTCGCTGACGCTCAAGTCGACGTCGGCGCCATCGGCGCTGACCGACGTGCCGACCTTCGTCAACTCGGGCAACCTCACGCCTGACTTCTACGCCATCAACACGATGCAGCCGCCGTATCAGCCGAGCGGCAACAAGCCGGCTGCGGGCGGCGACGCGAACCTCGCCGATCCGACGGTCGCAACGACGCTGCCGGCGCAGACGAACCAGCACATCGGCGATCTGCTCAACAACGCGGGCGTGACGTGGGCGTGGTACAGCGGCGCATGGGGCAACGCGATCTCGGCGGTGCAGAACAACACGGCGAACGTGATCTACGGCGCGAACCTCAGCTCGCCGAACTTCCAGCCGCACCACCAGCCGTTCAACTACTTCGCCGACCTGGCGCCGGGCACCGACAACCGCGCGAAGCACCTGCTCGACGGCGGCCTGAACGGCTCGGAGTTCATCAAGGCAATCGACGCCGGCGCGCTGCCGCAAGTCGCGTTCTACAAGCCGCAAGGCAACCTGAACGAGCACGCGGGTTATACGGACGTGTCGCAGGGCGATCAGCACATTGCGGATGTGATCTCGCATCTGCAGAAGAGCCCGCAGTGGAACAACATGGTCGTCGTCATCACGTACGACGAGAACGGCGGCTTCTGGGATCACGTCGCGCCGCCGAAGGGTGACCGCTGGGGCCCGGGTACGCGGATTCCCGCGATCATCGTGTCGCCGTATGCGAAGAAGGGTTTTGTCGATCATACGCAGTACGACACGACGTCGATCCGCCTCATCACTCATCGCTTCAATCTGCCGAACCTGCCGGGCCTCGCGTCGCGCGACAGCGCGCTCATCGCGAACGGCGGCCAGGCGATGGGCGATCTGACGAACGCGCTCGACATCAACAAGTAAGCACGCAGCAACGCAGGCAGGCGGGCCCGTCGCCCGTCATCGACAAACCACGGGCAAGCAACAGTCGCGCATTCATCCACGTTCGATGCGCAACGCTTCAGGGCAGCTTCGGCTGCCCTTTTTTATCTGCGTGTGATGCGGTGAGGATGGGAGAAAGATGGAGGCCGTGCGCAGCACGCGCAGGCGGACAGGCAGGCAGACTGGATGGCCCCCCCACGAGGAATCGAACCTCGATTTCAGGTTTAGAAGACCCGTGTTCTATCCGTTGAACTATGGGGAGGCGAAACCGGAATTTTAACCTGGCTAGACCTGACCGAGACTGGCGTCAGGCGCCGGTGTAAGCACGCCACACATGCCGTGGCGCTCAAACAGAAAGGCCCGGCAGCAACGCCGGGCCCGCGATTATAACCGATCGAACCGCGCGATCAGGCCGGCTGCGGATGCGTCATGAACCAGCCGAGAAACACCACGCCCGCAATCACGCAGTACACGCCGAACGACGCAAGACGGCCGCGTCCTTCGAAATAGCGCATCAGGAAACGCACGCTCAGGTACGCGGCGATCGCCGTCAGCACGCCGCCCAGCAGCGCGTCGGCGAGCAGACCGGGCGCGTGGAAGAGCTTCGGCAGTTCGAGGATGCCCGCCGCGAAGATGATCGGCGTGCCGAGCAGGAACGAGAATTCGGCGGCCTTCTCGGAGGTCAGGCCCGCGCCGTTGCCGGCGATCATCGTCAGGCCGCTGCGCGAGAAACCGGGAATCAGCGCGCCGATCTGCGCGAGGCCGACCAGAAATGCCTGCCTGAACGTCAGCTTCTCCGGCGCACGGTGCACGCGCGCACGCTGCAGACGGTCGCCGAGCCACAGCAGGATGCCGTTGACGATCAGCGCAATCGCGACGATGCGCAGATCGTGGAACACGCGCTCGAGGCGCTTTTCGAGCACGAGACCCACCAGACCGGCCGGAATCGTCCCGATGATGAGCGCCCACATCATATGACCATCGTCATTGCGGCGGCCCGACAGCGACGCGAAAAAGCCGCCTATGAGCGCAATCCAGCGCGTACGGAAGTACCACAGCAGCGCGAACGCGGTACCCAGATGCAGCGCGACGAGGAACGGCAGCAGTTGCGGTGCATGCTTGTCGATATGCATGCCGAAGAGAGCGGGAACGAGCAGCGTGTGACCAAGACTGCTCACCGGAAACAGTTCCGTGACGCCCTGCAGCACGCTCAAAAAGATCAAAAACGACAGGCTCACGCGTCGGTCCTTTTGAAAAGTGGGGAGGATGGACAGCATGCCGGAGCATGGCGTCCGGCATCTGAAGGCGGGTCGATTATGCCTGGGCGACCGGGGTGCGCCAAGGACAAAAATTCGCTTTTAACAGAATCTTGCCGCGTTGCAACAAGATCGAAAGGCTGATTACGGTGATGAAAGCAAAAAGGCCCGCCTGGAAGGCGGGCCTGCGTGCGGAGGCTGCGTGGACCGTCGGTACATGCCGACGGCTCAACGTGGATTCTCGTCGCCCCGTGTCAGCGTGTAAATTTATAAAAGAAATAAATCGTACTGCCCGTAAACATGCCGAACAGTGCCACGCTCATTGCCATTGCGAGATCCATCGCCCCTCCTGAAAACCGAGTGATCGGATCCGGCCGGAGCCGGTCTTCGTACACATTATTGATTGCGCCGACTGTGCGCCAACACCCGCAATTTCCCGAGAAGGGTTTCCCCGTAGCACAAAGGGGCGCAAAATCGGCGTCGCTGCGCTTTTCGCGCCACAATCGTGCACGCCGATCCCTTCCTAACCGCTTTCTATCGTCATTGCCATGCCTCAATTCCAGCAACAGGACATCATCGAGATCGCACGCGACGGCTCCTTGCTGCGCGTCGCGCCGCAGGCGGGCGGCCGCCTGCTGTCGTGGGACATCGACGGCCAGTCGGTGATCTTCTGGCCCGAGCACGCGGACTGGAGCCAGCCCGCGCACGTGCGCGGCGGCAATCCGCTGCTGTTTCCGTTTCTCGGCCGCCATTTCGTCGACGGCCAGATCGGCCGCTGGAAGGACGCGCAAGGCACCGTGCGCGATCTGCCCATGCACGGCTTCGCGCGCGACCTGCCGTTCGAGGCCACGGTCGACGAAGCCGCCCGCTCGCTCAGCATGACGCTGACCGACAGCGACGCGACGCGCGCCGGCTATCCGTTCAGCTTCCGCTTCGAGGCGAAATACACGCTCGTCGACGCACACACGCTCGACGTCGACTTCATCACGACCAACACGGGCACGGCGGGCAGCGAGCCGCTGCCCTACTACGCGGGCCATCATTTCTACTTCACGCTGCCGCACGCGGAACGCGGCGAGACGGTGCTCGAATTGCCGCGCACGGTGCGCCGCCACCAGTTGCCGGACGGCGCCATCAGCGCGGGCGAAGCGGGCAAGCCGGACTATCGTCTGAACGATCCGGGCATCCTGGATCGATTCCATTGCCTCGACGGCGCGCCGGATCACCTCGTGCGGATGGTCGCGCTCGGCCTGAACCGCAGCATCACGATCGATCTGCAACGTCCCAACTCGGTGCCGTGGTACGCCGTCACGACGTGGACGGAAAGACCCGAATCGGACTTCTTCTGCGTCGAGCCGTGGCTGGGCCTGCCCGACGCGATCCATAACGGCCTGGGCCTACGCTGGCTCGAAGGGGGCGACACCGAAACGGCGTCGCTGCGTATCACCGTCGGCACGCTGCCCTGAGCGCCGCGCATCGCGCGCGGCACAATCGTCGCGCGTCGCCTGGAGCCGAAAACGGGCGCTGCATTGCAAAACCGTTAGAATCTGGCGTTTTGCATCTGCCACGTGATCGGGATCGGCGCGCGGCGGCGTCTTGCGAGGTCCAATGTTGACAACAAAAATCAGACGGCTCGTCTGCGCGGCCATGGTCGCAGCACTGGCCGCATGCGGCTCGGCACCCGTGGGTCCGGGCTACTATCGCGTCGAACGGGGCGACACGCTGTACAAGATCGCGCGCAGCAATCGCACGTCGGTCGAGAGCCTGACGCGCTGGAACAAACTGTCGAACCCCGATTCGCTCGAGGTTGGCCAGGTGCTGCGCGTCGCGCCGCCGCCCGGCACGGCGACGGCCAGCACGGGTTCGGCGCGCAGCAGCACCTCGGGCAGCGCCTCGGCGGGCACATCGGCGAGCGCTTCGTCTGCGTCGCGCAGTGCGGCCGCGGATACGCCTGCGGCGCCCGCGTCGTCGATCTCGCTGATCTGGCCGGCGACGGGCAACGTGGTGCGCGGCTTCGACGGCAACAATTCGAAGGGCATCGATATCGCCAACGCTGCGGGCACACCCGTGTTCGCAGCGGCGGGCGGCACCGTCGTCTATGCGAGCAACGGCCTGCGCGGCTACGGCAACCTGCTGATCATCAAGCACAACGCCGACTATCTGACCGCGTACGCGCACAACCGCTCGCTGCTTGTGAAGGAAGGCGAGACGGTGCAGCAAGGCCAGAAGATCGCCGAGATGGGCGACTCCGACAACGACCGCGTGATGCTGCACTTCGAGCTGCGTTACGCCGGCCGTTCGATCGATCCGGCGCGCTCGCTCCCGCCGCGCTGAGGCGCTGTCCCGCCGCATCGCGACAGGAACCCGCGGGAACCCGATGGGCCGTGCGCGGCTCCATCACAGAGGCAGGCGGGCACGCTCCGTGCCCCGTCTGTCGACACCGCGTTCATCCGCGCAACGACACACAGAGGACACTCCGATGAAAAACGCCCTTGCGGCAGTCCGTGCGACGGCGACGAGCCTCGCGATCGTCTCTCTGGCGAGCCTTGCAGGCTGCGCCAGTTCCGGTTCGACGACGCTCACCTATCTGCCCAATGGCGAGACGGGCTTCGCGATCAACTGCAGCGGCAGCGATGCGAGCCAGAACTGGGGCGAATGCTACAAGCGCGCGGGCGAGGCATGTGGCGCCTATGGCTACGACGTGGTCTCGAAAGATGTCGACACGGGCGGCACGGCAGGCGGCACGCTTGGCGGCGTGCTCGGCGCCAACGTGAAAAACCGCTCGATGGTGATCCGCTGCAAGCAGTAGCCGGCACTCGCGCGTCGTCCGGTTTTTATTGCGTGAGGACAAAAAAATGCCCGGCACGAGGCCGGGCAAACGGGGGTTCGGCGCATATCGGCAAAGGACCGGTTCACCATGCGCCGAGACGAAATCTAGCAACGCCCCTATACCCACGCAATCGATTAATTGTGCAAATAGTGTGAGTCGGCGCACGGTTTCAAGACGAACTGAATGGCGCACCCATCAATTTGCAAGCCGAATCAACGCGCCATTTCGCATTCAATACGCGCTCGGCGCAATAGCGCGCCGCCCCGAAACCCACGGCTGACGGGCGTTTCGGAAGATCGTGAAAGTATTGCGCGTGAATTGTTCTGCACTGCGATATTCGTCGATTTCACGCATTTCGCTTCGCTTCCCGCAATAGCGGGACTTGGTGCGCCAACGCACCCTTCCGTTGCGATTCCTGCAGTGAATTCATCAGATTTAACGAATTAGCGAACTTCCGTTTAACGTATTCATATGCTGGCGGACACGGCGATTAAAGCGCGTGACGTGAAGGCATTTACCGGCGTATTCGCACCGCAAGGCATTGGCGAGCGAAGTCGCGAGGTGTCGCCTATGGTTTGGTTTATAGTTACGCCCGCCCGTGCCGGCGCACGCCGCCGACACGCCCCCACGCACGAATGCCATGCTGCCTGCTAACACCATGACCTCCCCCGACACCCCACAAAGCCCGCTCTACGAGAAACTGCTCGGTGAAACCGCGAAGATCGGCTGGACGGAACTCGAACGCTTCTTTGCGCGCGGCATGCTGCTGCGCGTCGCGCGTGATCTCGACCTGGTGAGCGTTGCCGAAGCGATCGCCAACGACGATGCGCCGCAGGTCACACAGTGGCTGTCGGCGGGACTGGTCGAGCGCGTGCAGGCGGAGACGGCTGCCGACTTCGCCGCGCGGGACCCCGAACTGTGGGCCGTCGTCGTATCCCCGTGGGTCTGCGTGCAGGAGCGCGGTTGAGCAATAGCGCGGACGATAGCGTCGCGCCGGACGCTCCACACGTGAGCGCCGATGCCGTGCCCACGCGCTGGCATCGGCGCGTGCTGACGCTCGCGTTTCCCATCGTCCTCGCGAACCTGACGCAGCCGATACTCGGCGCCGTCGACACCGCCGTCGCCGGGCATCTCGACAGCGCGTCGTATCTCGGCGGCGTGGCGCTCGGCGGTCTATTCTTCAATTTCGTGTTCTGGGGCTTCGGCTTTCTGCGCATGGGCACGACGGGGCTCGTTGCGCAATCGTTCGGCGCGAACGATCAGGCCGGCCTGCGCATGAACATCGTGCGTGCGATGTTGCTCGCGTTCGCGATCGGCGCACTCATCCTGGCACTGCAGGTTCCGCTGATCGATTTTGCGGTACGCGCGATCGGCGGCAGCGACGACGTGCAGCGGCACGCGCGCGCGTACTGTCACGCGCGTATCTGGGCCGCGCCACTCGCGCTCGGCAACTATGTCGTACTAGGCTGGCTGCTCGGTACGCAGCGCGTGCGCGTTGCGCTTGCCACGCAAGTGTTCATCAACACGGCGAACATCGTCGCCGTGCTGCTGTATGTGTATGCGTTCGACTGGGGCGTGGCGGGCATCGGCGCCGCCACGGCGACGGCCGATGCGCTCGGCTTCGTGTTCGGCGCCATGCTACTCTGGCAGATGCGTCCGCGCGGGCTGCCCGCGCTCGAGCGCGCCGCGCTGTTCGATCCCGTCGCCCTCAGGCGCATGGTGACCATCAACCGCGACATCTTCGTGCGGACCATGTGCCTGCTCGGCGCGTTCGGCTGGTTCGCGCATCTCGGCGCGAAACAGGGCGACGCGACGCTGGCCGCGAACGCGCTGCTTCTCAACTTCCAGACATTCATGGGCTATGGGCTCGACGGCTTCGCGCATGCGGCTGAAGCGCTCGTCGGCGCGGCCATCGGCGCGCGCGACCGCGACGCGTTCCGCCAGGCCGTCAAGGTGACGCTGCTGTGGTCGGCGCTCGGCGCGCTGGTGTTCTCGCTCGTCTACTGGACGGCGGGCGCGTGGATCATCGAGCGGCTCACGGATCAGACCGTGGTGCGGGCAGCGGCGGAAGCCTTCCTGCCGTGGACCGTGCTGTCGCCGATCGTATCCGTGTGGGGCTTTCTGCTCGATGGCGTGTTCATCGGTGCGACGCGCACGCGCGATCTGATGACGTCGATGGTCGTGTCGCTCAGCGTGTTTTTTGCGGCTTCGTGGGCGCTCGCCGGCCCGCACGGCAATCACGGACTGTGGGCGGCGCTGATGATCTTCATGGCCGCGCGCGGCCTCACGCTTCTTCGCCTGTTACCGCGTCTTGCACGCGATGTCGGGTCGGAACTGTTGGGGAGCCGCGCGTAAGCGCACGCCCACGCCGTACGCTTATTTCGGCGCGGCGGGTGCGTCGATCATCGAAGGCGGACGGGTGTCGGTCGGCACGCCGTGGTAGTCCGCCGGGTCTTTCGGCGGCACGTGATGGTGAACGGTCGGATCGTCGGCACACGCAGACAGGGCGAACAGCGAAAACAGCGATGCAGCCAGCAGGAAGCGCTTCATAAACTTTTCGGACAAGGTGTGAGCATCGACGGATGACGTCGCGGGCCACGAGTCTAACCGCAAAGCGCAATGCGCGCCGCCGAACCTGGATATCCACCGCATTGCGCGATCTTGCAGCGCCTGTTCTACTATGTACACAGGGTCGTTTTCGTCGAAGGAGGCCGCCATGGATGCCGAATCGATCGCAGGTCTGGTTGGACTCGCCATAGGGTTGCTGGTGCTTGCCGTGCTGTCGGTGTTCGAGTCGCGCACCTATCGGCGCGAGCATCATGGCGAAGGCATGATGCATCACTGGCTTGCCGAGCATCACGTCCTGGACAGAATGCGCCGCAGACACTGAAGCCGGATGCGCCGCGCCTGCGGCGCTATCCTTTGTGACCGCCTGAATTTTCGTCCGACTCGCGCGCCGGTTTGATCTCGATGCGCGACGTCTTCATTTGCGCGTCCGGATTCCCGGGCACGCATCCTCTCCTGCGCCGTTTCCCGCGTCGTCCCTGCTCCACGGCACCGCCTCATGTCGGGCACATTGCTTGCTCATCTGTAAGGCATAGAGCACGCATTCCGCGCGCTCGACACTCCGGCCGCTAACGCGCGCACGGTCGCTGCCTGTAAGCGCCTACGCGGTCTCCATTTGTGGCCCGGCCATATAAGGAGAGATAACATGACCCTCGGAACCATTCTGCTGATCGTGGTGATCCTGCTTTTGATCGGCGCCCTTCCAAGCTGGCCGTACAGCCGCGAATGGGGTTATCGCCCGACCGGGCTCGTCGGGATTGTGCTGATCGTGGTGATTGTGTTGCTGCTGATGGGCCACTTATAACTTTTGTGCCGCGAGGGTTTGACTTGCGGGCCTCAATGCAGATAGAATCGCTGGCTCGCGTCGGAGCGTAGCGCAGCCTGGTAGCGCATCTGATTTGGGATCAGAGGGTCGTAGGTTCGAATCCTATCGCTCCGACCATAGAAACAAGCACTTAGCCCAGTCCTCGTGACTGGGCTTTTTGTTTTTTCGATCTACGTGTAACCGCTGTGTGGCCACATCTCGTCGACTCGCGCCCGACCACGGTCCCGGCAATCAGCCGACCGGGCGATAGTGCAATTCTTGCGGCACTGGTTCTTTGGCAGGGATGAGTGCGGTCACCCTCATTATGATGAAACTTGCGCTTTACCTCGCCTGATTCATAGGGCAGTTTGAGGGCTGCGCCGTGCAGCTTATGGGGTCCTCGGCTAGGCAATTTCGATTTAAGGAAAAGACGACGCTGATTCCGCGGCAGCTCGGCCATTCCTCGCGAGCAAGTGACGCCGCAACCCTCGATCGAGGAACGGCTATGCGCAGAATCGCTCGATTCATCATCTACTGTTTCAGCAGCTTCCTCTGGGCTCTGCAAATCAGTGTAAACTCATTTTTAGGCAACCCCGAGCCTGTCGGCCCACTGGGTTCCGGTGCTGCAAGCACTGCAGCAGCGATGTGTCTCTGTATCATCTGCTACATCCCGACTCAGGCGGAACGCTCCGACTTCGCGCGCGATTTATTTCTAAGTCGGAAGTGGAAGGAAGTACGGGGATGGAGCTTTGCGCTGTTGATCGTCAGCGTGGCATGGTGGACATGGATTATGTTCTCGACCGCATATCACGTGCGGCTACATCCCTACAACGACCTGATCGACTGGTTCTGGAGAAGCGACTGGAATCGAACGTTGTATCTGACCATATCCGTCGTCATGTACGTTCTCTCCGTGGTGCTCTCGGAGTTGAAGGAATGGGTGTTTGAACAATGAACACAACCATATATGCCGTACAGGTTATTTTGCTGGTTGTCTTGCCGGTAGGAGGATACCTGTTGGCCCGCTGGATCAAGGGACGATGGGAGCAACAGCATAGGGGCACCGACGGTAAACCTGTCCCGGGCACGGAAGGTAAGCCCGTCGCCATGCGCGACTGATTACGGAGAGAGGAAAAACCCGCGACACTTATCCTGGTGTCGCGGGTTTTTGCTTTTTGCGCCGCCGATTTCACGCGAATATCCTGCTAGCGCCGCATACACTCCCGAAACACGCGCGCATTCATTAAAACCAGAGCAGCAGAACTCGCCCCGCGCTGTCCATACTTGTCGAAACCCACCTGCCACCAGAAAAACGGAGACACCGCCATGAACCTGATCCTCTGGCGTCACGCTGAGGCCGAAGACACCGCCTCGACCGATCTCGCCCGCCAGCTGACGCCGCGAGGCCGCAAGCAGGCGCAGGCGTCCGCAAAATGGCTGCGCGCGCGTCTTCCCGACGACGCCGTGATCCTCGCCAGCCCCGCCGCGCGCACCGTGCAGACGGCCGAATCGTTGACGGATCAATATCGCGTGGTACGCGAGATTGCGCCGGACGCGAGCGTCGAAGCCGTTCTTACGGCCGCCGGCTGGCCCGACGGCATTGCGCCGACGGTCGTGATCGTCGGCCATCAGCCGACGCTCGGCCATGTCATCGCGCGTCTGCTCGCCGATAGCGGCGCGAGCTGGTCGGTCAAGAAATCGGCGGTATGGTGGATCGAGAGCCGCTTGCGCAGCAACGGCGAACAGGCCACGTTGCGCGCAGCGATCAGCCCCGATCTCATCTGATCCACGCCGCATCGCCGGGCAAGGCGAGGCAAGGATTGCAGGCGCTGCGAAAGCGTCTTGCTTACGACACGTCATCGAATCGTCACGACGTTGCCACGTGAGCGTCACCCGCCGTTACTACATTGGCGTCGAAGCGAATTTCACATTTTCGACCAGGAACGCCACATGCGAGAACTGCCGACGCCTACCCTGCCCTTCGCATCGATCCTCGAGCCGCGTCGCCGTTTGCCGCGCTCGGAAGAAACGGTAACCGCCCAGCATCGTCTGCAAGTGTCGTGGGCGCGCACCGACGAGGAGCTTCGCGAAGCGCAGCGTCTGCGTTACCGCGTCTTCGCCGAGGAAATGGGCGCGCGCCTGTCCGGCCCTGCCGGCCTCGACGTCGATGCGTTCGACGCTTACTGCGACCACCTGATTGTTCGCGATCTCGACACGCTCAAGGTGGTCGGCACGTATCGCGTGCTGCCGCCGCACCAGGCGGCGCGTATCGGCCGGTTGTATGCCGAGAGCGAGTTCGACGTGTCTCGGCTTACGCATCTGCGCTCGAAGATGGTCGAGGTGGGGCGTTCGTGTGTGCATGCTGACTATCGCAGCGGATCGGTGATCATGTCGTTGTGGGCCGGTCTTGGCTCTTATATGCAGCACAACGGGTATGAGACCATGCTCGGCTGCGCGAGCGTCGCGATGGCTGATGGCGGCCACTACGCGGCCAACCTGTATGCGTCGCTGCAGGACGATGCGCTGACCACGCCCGAGTACCGCGCGTTTCCGCATACGCCGCTGCCCGTCGATGAGCTGAAGACTGGCGCGAAGGTCGCGCCGCCGCCGCTTATTAAGGGTTATCTGCGGCTTGGTGCGAAGATTTGCGGCGCGCCGGCGTGGGATCCTGATTTCAACACCGCCGACTATCTGACGTTGTTCCGGCTCTCTGAAATCAATGCGCGGTATGCGCGGCACTTTCTTGGGGATGCGTTGCCAAGGTAAGTGATTTTTTGGGTTTGCTCGTCGGGGTCGTGGTTTAGGGTTTGCCTTTGCGGGGCAGGCGGTGCCGTTTGGTGTTGTTGGCTTTGCGGCGCGGGCGTTGCCGTTTGGTGTTTCTGCCTTTGCGTTGGCATCCGCGTGTTGCCTTCGCCCTTCAAGCGTCGCCCCTGTGCGGGGCGGCACCTACTTTTCTTTGCCGCCGCAAAGAAAAGTAGGCAAAAGAAAGCGGCTCACACCGCCAGCCCGTGTTCTTATCCACGGGCCCCCAACGTCCCCATGCTTCACACGGCAGTGCCCTGGTTAGTGCGCGTTGCCAACGCTTCGAATGAACGCCTCACCCGCTTCGGATACCCGTGCACGGGCTAACGGCAGCGAATGGTATGTGCCGCCCAGGTGGGAAACTGTGTGTAGGTTGTCGCGTCGTATAGGGTAGCGCTCTTACGGGTGGGACGTGTGCGCTATCGGTCTGGAGTGAGGTGCGTGCAGTACTACGGCCTACACACAGTTTGCCACCTGGGCGGCAGTGGATTATCTGGCGCGGCATGTGGCGACGCGGGCGCGTGAAGCGGGTGAGGCGTCAATTCAGAGCGTTGGCAACGAACATGAGTCACGTGATTGCCGTGTGCAGCGTGGGACCGGTTGGGGGCCCTCAGGCAAGAAGAAATGTTGGCGGTGTTAGCCGCTTTCTTTTGCCTACTTTTCTTTGCGGCGGCAAAGAAAAGTAGGTGCCGCCCCGCACAGGGGCGACGCTTGAAGCACGAAGACATAGCGCGGATGCCAACGCAAAGGCAGAAACACCAAACGGCAACGCTTGCGAAGGCAAAGGCAAAGGCAAAGGCAAAGGCAAAGACAAACCACAAATGCCAGCGCAAAGCCAAAAACACCACCCCCGCGTCGCAGACAAAAACCTCAATCCTCCGTGTACACCACGCGATACGGCGTCCGAATCTTCTCCCACTCAGCCGCCTCCTGAATGAGGCTATAGTCCGTCAGCGGGTTATTCGAAACCCATGAATGAGGCAGTCGCACTTCATACCCGCCATTCGCCTCAGCGACAGTAATCTCGGGCAACCCAGCATCCGCACGCCGCCGGCAAAACAGCGCCGCAAGCCGCAGACAGAACAGCAAATCCCACTCGATATCCCGCGTCTGCGCAAGCTTGCCGAGCTTACCGGCATGACCCACGACAAGCGCCGCAAGCCGCGCCTGATCGGTACGCGAAAACCCCGGCATATCCGCATTGCTCGCGATATAAGCCGAATGCTTGTGATACGCGCTGTGCGAAATCGACAGCCCGATCTCATGCAGCGCAGCCGCCCACCCGAGGAACATGCGGTTCTCTTCGCGCACTTCTGCATCAGGTTCTTCGAACTGGTCATAGAACCGCACCGCGAGTTCGCCGATACGGGCCGCCTGCTCGCGATCCACGCCATAGCGCCGCATAAAGCCTTCAACCGTGACCGTACGCATGTCCTCATGCTGCGAACGCCCCAGCAGGTCATACAGAACGCCAAGCCGCAGCGCGCCGTCCGTCGTATCGACGTATTCGACGCCGAGTTCATCGAACACGGCAATCATGATCGACAGGCCGCCCGCCAGCACGGGCACACGGTCCGGCTTCAGCGCCACGAGCTTGAGCCGGTTGACGTTCTCCGCCTTGATCAGCGCACGCTTCAAACGCTCGAGGCCGCCGCGCGAAATGCCATGCGTGATGCCGGGATCATTGAAGCCGTTCGCTTCCACCAGTTCGGCCAGCGCGCGCGCCGTGCCCGACGAACCGATGCCCTGGTCCCAACCCTCGGCCCGGTAGTCGGCCGAAATGATCTGGATCTCGCGCGATGCCGCGAGCTCAGCCTGGCGCATCGTGTATTCGTCGACATTGCCCGCCGGAAAGAACTGGCGGCTGTGACTCACGCAGCCGATGTACAGACTTTCCATTCGAATCGGCGTGTAGTGCGAGCCAATGATGAATTCCGTCGAGCCACCGCCGATATCAACGACAAGCCGCTTGCCCGCGCTCGCCGGGACCGAATGCGCAGCGCCGGCATAGATCAGGCGCGCTTCTTCGCGGCCCGCGATCACTTCAATGGGAAAGCCGAGCGCCGCTTCCGCTTCGCCGAGAAATTCCTGTGCATTCTTCGCGACGCGCAGCGTGTTGGTGGCGACCGCGCGCACATGATCGGGATGGAAATCGCGCAGACGTTCGCCGAAACGTTTCAGCGCATCCCACCCCCGTTCCTGCGAAGCACGGTCGAGCATTTTTTCGCGCGACAGGCCTGCGCCCAGGCGCACGGGTTCGCGCAGCGCGTCGACCTGATAGATCTGGCTGCCCGCCTCGGTTTCCTCGACGCGGCCCACGATCAGACGGAAGCTGTTCGAGCCGAGATCGACGGCGGCAAGGAGTGGCGGAGTATTGACCATCGGGTGTGAGAACCTCATGCGCGCGGGGAAAGCACCCATCCGGGGAGCCTTCGTTGGCGCGTTGTTTGAAAGCGCCATTTTAAGCGTAGTCGTCATTACGCTGTCACCTCCGCCATTGTCGAGCGATATCGTCACACATGGCTGCGTCATATTTACGACACGACGCGGCAAAAGCGTAAAATCATGACAAAAGTCATTTCATGCAACTGTCATCATACTGTGAGAATTTCCGAGCGTCCCTTCGAGTCACCTTCCGACATTTCATTCTCACCACCGATGTCCAACCGCTATCCTCTTCTGAACCGCGAGCTGGGCATTCTGGGGTTCAACGAACGCGTGCTCGCACAGGCCGCTGACCCTGCTGTTCCTCTACTCGAACGCTTGCGCTTCATCTGCATCACCAGCAGCAATCTCGACGAATTCTTCGAAGTCCGCATGGCCGGTCTTCAGGAACAGATGCGCGACAATCCAGGCGCGCTATCGCCCGATGGCATGTCGCTGCAGCATTGCTACGATCTCGTTGTCGAACGTGCGCAGAAGCTCGTGCATCGACAGTACACGATGCTGCAGGACACCGTGCTGCCCGCGCTCGAAGACGAAGGCATTTATTTTCACGGCATGGAAGCCTGGAACGAAGCGCAGACGCAATGGGCGCGCGACTACTTCGTCAATGAACTGCTGCCCGTCCTGACGCCGATCGGTCTCGACCCCGCGCATCCGTTTCCGCGCGTACTGAACAAGAGCCTGAACTTCGTCGTCGAACTCGAAGGCAAGGATGCATTCGGCCGTCAGGCCGTGATGGGCATCGTGCAGGCGCCGCGCGCGCTGCCGCGTCTCGTGCGCATGCCGCAGGAACTGTCCGGCTATCCGCATGGCTTCGTGCTGCTCAGTTCGCTGCTGCAACAGTTTGTCGGTGAGCTGTTTCCGAATCTCGCCGTGCGCAGCTGCAACCAGTTCCGCATCACGCGCAACAGCGAGCTGTTCGTCGATGAAGACGAAATCACGAACCTGCGCGTCGCGCTGCAGGGCGAACTGCCCGCGCGGCATCTCGGCAATGCGGTGCGGCTCGAGATGTCGGCGGGAACGCCTGCGCATCTGATGCGCCGCCTGCTCGACGAAAGCGGTCTGTCGCAGAAGGACTGCTACTTCGTCGATGGCCCGGTGAACCTCGTGCGGCTGATGCAGTTGCCCGAGATGGTCGACCGGCCCGATCTGAAGTTCGTCCCGCACATTCCCGCGACGCCGCCGCAGATCGCCAACAGCGCGAGCCTGTTCGACGTGATCGATCAGGGCGACGTGCTGCTGCATCATCCGTACGAGAGTTTTCAGCCGGTCCTCGAATTGCTGCTGCAGGCCGCGAAGGACCCGAACGTCGTCGCGATCAAGCAGACCATTTATCGCACGGGCACCGATTCGCCGCTGATGGACGCGCTGATGCAGGCTGCGCGCAACGGCAAGGAAGTGACCGTCGTCGTCGAGCTGCTCGCGCGCTTCGACGAAGAGACGAACATCAACTGGGCGTCGCAACTGGAAGCCGTCGGCGCGCATGTCGTGTACGGCGTGGTCGGCCACAAGTGCCACGCGAAGATGATGCTGATCGTGCGGCGCGTGTCGGAAGGCGGCAAATCGATCCTGAAGCGCTATGCGCACCTGGGCACGGGCAACTATCATCCGCGCACGGCGCGCCTGTATACCGACTTCGGGCTGATGACGGCCGACCAGAAGATCTGCGAAGACGTGCACCACGTGTTCCAGCAATTGACGGGGATCGGCGGTGAATTGCCGTTGCACGAGTTGTGGCAGTCGCCGTTCACGTTGCATCCGCGGCTCGTCGACGCGATTCGTGCGGAGGCCGAGCATGCGCGTGCAGGCAAGCGAGCGCGGATCGTCGCGAAGATGAATGCTCTGCTCGAACCGACCGTTATAGCGGAACTGTACGAGGCGTCGCAGGCTGGCGTGAAGATCGATCTGATCGTACGTGGCGTGTGCGCGTTGCAGCCGGGCGTCGAAGGGCTGTCGGAGAACATTACTGTGCGCTCGATCGTCGGGCGGTTCCTCGAACATCACCGTATCTTCTATTTCCATGACAACGGGCGCGAGCAGGTTTATCTGTCGAGCGCGGACTGGATGGATCGCAATTTCTTCCGCCGCGTCGAAGTCGCGTTTCCGATCAACAACCGGCGGTTGAAGCGCCGGGTGATTGCTGAGGGGCTGTCGGCGTTTCTCGGCGACAACCAGGCCGCGTGGCTAATGCAAAGCGATGGGCACTATCGGCGGCGCAGGCCGGGGAAATCGTCGCGCAATGCGCAGATGAGCTTGCTGACGAAGTTCTGCTCCTAATTTCCCCTCTTCCGAATACAGACACCCCAGACGTCGGTGACGACGCTGGGGTGTTTTTTTTGGGGAATTCCCGTTGCGCTTCCTCAATAAATCAGACAAATACAGCGCGTCCGGCAAATCCCAGGATACCCGCCTCATCAAATTAAGAGTTGTCTCATTAAAGCCCAGTCTCATCTCAAATAAATTTAGAGACATCGAAACGAACTCGCTTCTGGTTCGCGGAATTCCCCGAAAACCGACGAGCATTCGACATCCACGGCTATCGAGATAGCAGCAGATTCATGCACGCATGTGCGGCATCGCTTTGTTCGCGAATCTCAAAATGATAGATCGTTATCCTAAATTTATCTGCTGACGAGTTTTCCATGAACAAGACTTACCGAAATGTTTGGTGCGCAAAGACGGGTACGTTTATCGCCGCAGCCGAAACCGCCAGGGCCAAGGGCAAATCGGCCCGCAGCGGCATGCGTGCGCTGACCTGCGCAACGCTGCTGACGCTCGGCGGCGTGGCGGGTGCGGCGCACGCAGGCGCGCTGGACGGTGGCTCGACGCTCGGCGGAATCGCTGCTGACATCGCGTACGGCAGCGGCGCTCAAACGACGAACGCAGCAGGCGGCAAAGCGGCTGTGGCGATTGGCCAGAACGCTTCGGCAAACAATCTCTCCGGCGCAACGCCGAACGTTGACGGAACGGTCGCCGTTGGTGACTCCGCCAAGGCAACGGATGGCGGCGTTGCCGTAGGCGGGGCGAGCTATGCAGGCTCGATGTCGACGGCGGTAGGCGCCGGCGCGACGGCGGCGACGGCCAATTCGGTGGCGCTGGGCGCAAACTCGGTGGCGAACTCGACCACGCTCGGTACGGCTGGCTTTGCGCCCGTCGGCGGCACGGCAATCTCGGCAGCGACGGCGGCGGGCGAAGTGTCGATTGGCCAAGCGGGCGCCGAGCGTCGGATCACGAACGTGGCTGCGGGTCTGAATCCGACCGATGCTGTGAACCTGAGCCAGCTGATGTCGGTAGATGCGAAGGTCAACAACATCACCAACGGTGGCGCTGGCATCAAATACTTCCACACAAACTCGGCGGCGCCGGACTCGATGGCGTCGGGAAATGGTTCGGTCGCAGTCGGACCGGCCGCATCGGCGTCGAATGGAAATACCATTGCGATCGGAAGCGGTGCGACGGCAAGCGGCGGCAGTTCGCAAGCATTCGGACTAAATGCGCAATCTTCCGGTTCATTGTCAACAGCAATTGGCCCTGGTGCAAACGCCATGGGCCTGTATGCAACTGCTCTCGGCTACAACACGAGCGCTGTGCAACAAAACACGTTCGCTATGGGATCAAAGTCGACCGCCTCCGCTTCCGACGCCATCGCGATCGGCACCCAGTCGATATCTGACGCGAACTCAGACGCCGCGATATCGGTTGGGCGATTGAGCCGGTCTTTGAATGCCCCAAATGCTCTGGCGATTGGCAACCAAGCCATGGCAGCGGCTGCCAACGTGGTCGCTCTAGGCTTTAACGCGACCGCAACGGCATCCAACTCGGTAGCACTGGGCGCTAATTCGACCACGACGGCGAATCTGACTAGCACGGGATACAACCCCGGTTCAGGCTCGCTATCGGGTACGGCATCAACGGCCAACGGCGAAGTCTCCGTGGGCTCGACGGGTACGGAACGCCGTCTCACAAACGTGGCCGCCGGTTCGGCAGCTACCGATGCCGTGAACGTGAGCCAGTTGCAATCCGAGAATGCAAAGGTTAATGCACAAGGCGCAGCCACGGCAGCAGCGTTGGGCGGCGGCTCGACCTACAACTCGACAACGGGTGCGATCACGAACCCGACGTATGTAGTGGGTGGAAGCACCATCAACAACGTGGCTGGCGCGATCAGCAACATCGACGCACGCACCACGCAAAACGCGAACGACATCACCAACATCGACGCACGCACCACGCAGAACTCGAGCGATATCACCGACCTGACCACGGCCATCAACAACGGCGAATTAGGCCTCGTTCAGCAAGACGCAACGACCCGCAACATTTCGGTCGCGAAGACCACCGACGGCACGATCGTCGATTTCACCGGCACAGCGGGCGCGCGCAAGCTGACGGGCGTACACGCTGGCGACGTGAGCGCATCGAGCGCCGATGCCATCAACGGCTCGCAGCTTTACAGCCTGGCGAACTCGACGGCGAGTGCGATCGGCGGCGGCTCGACGGTCAATAGCGACGGCTCGATCTCGGCACCGAGCTACGTGATCGGCGGCACGACTATGAACAGCATCGCTGGCGCGATCACCAACATCGATGCGCGCACCACGCAGAACTCGAACGACATCACCACCATTGATGCGCGCACCACGCAAATCGTCGGCGACGTCACTAATCTCGACGCCCGCACGACGCAAATGTCGAGCGATATCACGAACCTGACCACGGCGATCAACAGCGGCGAACTCGGCCTCGCCCAACAGGACGATACGACGCGCAACATCACCGTCGCGAAGGCCACGGACGGCACGATCGTCGATTTCACCGGCACAGCGGGCGCGCGCAAGCTGACGGGCGTGCTCGCTGGCAACGTGAACGCGTCGAGCGTCGATGCCGTCAACGGCTCGCAGCTTTACAGCGTCGCGAATTCGACGGCCAGCGCGATCGGCGGCGGCTCGACGGTCAACAGCGACGGCTCGATCTCGGCACCCAGCTACGTGATCGGCGGCAAAACGGTCAACAGCATCGGCGGCGCAGTCACCAATATCGATGCGCGTACCACGCAACTGGCGAACGATGTCACCAACCTGACGACGTCGATCAACAACGGCGGACTCGGCCTCGTCCAACAGGACGCGACCACCCGCAACATCACGGTCGCCAAAGCAACCGACGGCACGATCGTCGACTTCACCGGCACAGCGGGCGCGCGCAAGCTGACGGGCGTACACGCTGGCGACGTGAGCGCATCGAGCGCCGATGCCATCAACGGCTCGCAGCTTTACAGCCTGGCGAACTCGACGGCGAGTGCGATCGGCGGCGGCTCGACGGTCAATAGCGACGGCTCGATCTCGGCACCGAGCTACGTGATCGGCGGCACGACGATGAACAGCATCGCTGGCGCGATCACCAATATCGACGCCCGCACCACGCAGAACGCGTCGGACATCAGCAGCATCAACACCGCGTTGAGCGACATCACCGGCGGCGGAATGGGCATCAAGTACTTCCACACGAACTCGATGCTGGCGGACTCGCAGGCGACGGGTAGCGAATCGGTGGCGATCGGCGGCGCTGCCGTGGCAACGGCCGCCAACTCGGTCGCGCTCGGCTCGAACTCGGTTGCGAACCGCGCGAACTCGGTTTCCGTGGGTTCGGCAGGCGCCGAACGGCAGATCACGAACGTGGCGGCAGGTACGGCCGACACGGACGCCGTCAACGTCGCACAACTGAAGGCAACGGGTCTCGTCGGCACGGACGGCACGTCGAAAGCGGCTGTCACCTACGACAGCAACGCAGACGGTTCCGTCAGCTACAGCAGCGTGACGATGGGAAGCGGCATCGCGGGCGGCACGACGATCCACAACGTGGCAGCCGGTACGGTCGACACCGACGCCGTGAACGTCGCGCAGATGAACTCGGCGCTCGCCAACGTCACCAACATCGCGATGAACTCATCGGCGGGCAACCCGATGTTCGCTGCAAGCGGAGACCGGAGCGCAGAGGCGGCAAGCGCCAACGGCCAGCATGCAACGGCGATGGGTGCGAATGCGAAGGCGTCGGCGGACAACTCGGTCGCGCTGGGTGCGAACTCGGTCGCGGACCGCGCGAATACTGTTTCAGTGGGTTCGAAGGGTAACGAGCGTCAGATCGCCAACGTCGCGGCCGGAACGCAGGGCACGGATGCCGTGAATGTCGACCAGATGAACGATGCGGTCGCCAGCGCGACGGGCAATCTGCCGGCAGGCATGAGCGCCAAGGACTACACCGACCAGCGGTTCAACTCGATGCAGAACACTGTCAACCAGGTCGCGAAAAACTCATACGCGGGTGTGGCCGCCGCGATGGCCATGCCGAACATGACGCCTTCGCAGCCAGGCAACACGGTTGTCGCCGCAGGTGCCGGCTCGTACAAGAGCGGCGCGGCGCTGGGTGTCGGCGCGACCTACCGCTCGCGTAACAGCAAGTGGCTGGTCAATGGCGCGGTGTCGGTGACGTCGACGGGGGACGCAGGTGTTCGCGCTCAGGTTGGGTACGAGTTCTAATCCGAATGCGTCGGATGAGCGCTGGCGGGTTCAGGCGCTGATGTTCCAGTAGTACGAAGCCCGGTTTGCTGGTGACAGTGAGCTGGGCTTTTTTGTTGGTGGGCACGGTTTTTTGTCTGCGACGCTGTTTGGTTTTTTTTTTGGATTTTCGCTGGCATCCGCGTTTTTTTAGCGTGCTTCAAGCGTCGCCCCTGTGCGGGGCGGCACCTACTTTTCTTTGCCGCCGCAAAGAAAAGTAGGCAAAAGAAAGCGGCTAACACCGCCAACATTTCTTCCTGCCTGAGGGCCCCCAACGGGTCTTACACTTCACACGGCAACCACGTGACCCATGCTTGTTGCCAACGCTTTGAGTGTGCGCCTCACCCGCTTCACGCGCCCGCGTCGCAGCATGCCGTGCCAGATATTCCACCGCCGCCCAGGTGGCAAACTGTGTGTAGGCCATAGCACTACACACGCGTCACTTCGGACCGATAGTACACGCGTCCCACCCTGTAAGAGCGCCAGGCTATACGACGCGACAACCTACACACAGTTTGCCACCTGGGCGGCACATACCATTCGCTGCCGCTAGTCCGTGTGCGGGTATTTGAAGCGGGTGAGGCGCTCATTCGGAGCGTTGGCAACGAACGTGAACAGGGACGTTGCCGTGTGCAGCGTAGGACCGGTTGGGGGCCCTCAGGCAAACACTAGAACTGGCGGTGTTAGCCGCTTTCTTTTGCCTACTTTTCTTTGCGGCGGCAAAGAAAAGTAGGTGCCGCCCCGCACAGGGGCGACGCGTGAAGCACGAAGGCAAAGCGCGGATGCCAACGAAAAAACCAAATCGACCCAAAGCGTCGAAGACAACACAAAAAAACCAAACCACTTACGCCGCAGTCGACTGCAACCTGGCCGTCCGTGCGGTCGGAAACCGCACAGTGAACGTACTCCCCCGCCCTTCCTCACTCTTAACCTCGAGCTGCGCATCATGCCGCTGCAGCACATGCTTGACGATAGCAAGCCCAAGCCCGGTACCACCCGTATCCCGCGACCGACTCCGATCAACGCGATAAAACCGCTCAGTCAACCGCGGAATATCCGCAGCAGGAATCCCGAGCCCGCTATCGGTCACACAGAACGTGGCCTGCCCGCCTTGAGCATGCCAGCTCACACTAATCGACCCGCCGTCAGGCGTATACCGAATCGCATTCGTAACGAGATTGCCAAACGCGCTGAGGATCTCCGTCTCGACGCCCGTCACAGTAAGCGCCTCGTCGGCGTCGAACGTAATCCGATGGCGTCCGCCAGAAAGACTCTGCGCATCGTCCTGCAAATGCCGCACCACCGCGCGCATATCGACCATCTGGCTGCTCGGCGGTTTGTTATCGCCTTCGAGCGTCGCGAGCACGAGCAGATCACTGACGATATGCTGCATCCGCTGCGCCTGCTGCATCATCAGATCCAGATACCGCACGCGTTCGCTCTCGTCGAGCGGCAACTCGCGCATCGTCTCGAGAAAACCGGACAGCACGGTCAACGGCGTCTTAAGTTCGTGCGATACATTCGCGACAAAGTCGCGGCGCATCGCGTCCGTGCGTTCCAGCTCCGTGATGTCCTGCGACAGCACCAGCTTGCGGTTCTCGCCGTACGGAAACACCTGCACGGAAATCACGTTCTGCCGCTTGTCGCCCATCCCGCGCATGATCAGCATCTCTTCATAGTGATGCGAATTCAGGTAACGGACGAAGTCGGGATGACGCACGAGATGCGTGATGTGCTGGCGCAGATCGCGTTTCGCATCGAGGCCGAAGTGCTCTTCGGAGATCGCGTTGCACCACTCGATCTGATCGTGATCGTCGAGCATCGCAACGCCGTTCGGCGACGCCTGGATCGCCTGAATGAAACGCGAGTGCTGCTGCTCGACCTGGCGCACCTGCGCGTGCCAGCGCTTCGCGAGCTTGTGCAGCCGGTAGTAGATTTCGCCCCAGATGCCTGGCGCGCTCGGCACTTCGCCATACACAGGCGCGTCGAGCAAACGCCACAGGCGCTGCTTGTGAAACGTGCTGAAAATGCCTTGCGCGAGCAGCGCGAGCACGGCAAGCGTCAACGCCGCCTTGGTGCTGACGAAAACACCGACTGCCGCGCATAGCACAGCGAGGAGCACAAGCGATACCAGGGAGCGCGCCCAGATGATGTTCATGTGTTCCTGCAACCTCGAAGACGAATCTGAAGACTACAGAGACAACAAAGCGCGCTGCGTTGACATGCCGCAGCGCGCTTCGTGTTTTTCGATCAGTTTACCTTATGCGCTCTTGGCCAGGCGATACCCACTGCCCCGCACCGTCTCGATCATCGCATCACAGCCGGCCGGCTTGAGCGCGGCGCGCAGACGCTTGATGTGCACGTCGACCGTGCGCTCTTCGACGAACACATGGTCGCCCCACACCTGATCGAGCAGCTGAGTGCGGCTGTGGACACGCTCCGGGTGCGTCATGAAGAAGTGCAGCAGACGGAATTCCGTCGGACCCAGATCGAGCTTGATCTCGTTGCCTTCCGCATGAGCCGCGACGCGATGCGTAGCCGGGTCGAGCTTCAGCCCGTTGATCGCGACGACGTCTTCCGTCAACTGCGGCGCGCGGCGGCGCAGCACCGCCTTGATGCGCGCCATCAGTTCCTTCGGCGAGAACGGCTTCGTCACGTAATCGTCGGCGCCGATCTCGAGGCCGAGCACCTTGTCCTGCTCGTCGCCGCGCGCCGTCAGCATGATGATGGGAATGTGCTTGGTGCGCTCGTTGTTGCGCAGGTCGCGCGCGAACGCAATACCCGATTTGCCCGGCAGCATCCAGTCGAGCAGCACGAGATCGGGAAGCACATCGCTGATCAGGTTCTGCGCCTGTTCGGCGTTGTACGCACGAATCGGACAATGGCCCGCGTGTTGCAAGTTGACCGAGATCAGCTCGGAAATAGCGGGTTCATCTTCGATAACGAGAATACTGCTGGGCATCTGCGCCTCTTGATAAACGGTATGCGATGAAAACGGTTTGCGTGAGCGGATAGACGCATCCGCTCACAGATCAACTCAGCATCAGCTGAGCGCCTCGCGTTCGAGCGCGTCGCGGCCCATGTGGCGCACGTCCGTGCCCTTCACCACGTAGATGATGAACTCGGCGATGTTCTTCGAGTGGTCGCCGATCCGCTCGATCGCCTTCGCGATGAACAGAAAGTCGAGCCCGACGGAGATCAGGCGCGGATCTTCCGTCATGTACGAAATCAGCTTGCGCACGAACGCGCGGAATTCCTCGTCGATCGCCTTGTCGTCGCGCACGATCTGCGCGGCCGCCACGGTGTCGAGGCGCGCGAACGCATCGAGCGCGCGGCGCAGGATGCTCACGGCCATATCGCCCGACAGCTTGATCTCGGCGATGTTGATCGTGCGCGATGCGCCGTCTTCCGACAGGCGCTTGGTGCGCTTGGCGATCTTCTCGGCTTCGTCGCCGGCGCGCTCGAGGTTCGTGATGGTCTTCGAGATCGCCATCACGAGGCGCAGGTCACGCGCCGTCGGCTGACGCCGCGCGATGATGTTGCTGCACTCTTCGTCGATCTCGACTTCCATCTGGTTCAGACGTTCTTCTGCGGCGATCACCTGATCGGCGATACCAGTGTCGAATTCGTTCAGCGCGTTCATCGCGGCGACGATCTGCGCCTCGACGAGGCCGCCCATTTCGAGCACCTTCGAAGACACGGCGTTCAGATCGGCGTCGAACTGGCTGGACAGGTGTTTGTCGGACATGTCGTACTCCCTAAGCTCGTGCGCTCAGCGCTTAGCCGAAACGGCCCGTGATGTAGTCTTCCGTTTCCTTGCGGACCGGCTTGATGAAGATCTTCTCGGTGTCGCCGAACTCGATCAGCTCACCCAGGTACATATAGGCAGTGTAGTCCGAACAACGCGCCGCCTGCTGCATGTTGTGCGTGACGATCACCACCGTATAGTCGCTCTTCAGTTCGGCGATCAGCTCTTCGATGCGCCCCGTCGAAATCGGGTCGAGCGCCGAGCACGGCTCGTCGAGCAACAGCACTTCCGGACGGATCGCAATGCCGCGCGCGATGCACAGACGCTGCTGCTGGCCGCCCGACAGACCGTAGCCGCTCTGGCCGAGCTTGTCCTTCACTTCATTCCACAGGGCCGCCTTGGTCAGGGCCCACTCGACGCGGTCGTCCATCTCCGAGCGCGACAGCGTTTCGAACATCTTCACGCCGAAAGCGATGTTGTCGTAGATCGACATCGGGAACGGCGTCGGCTTCTGGAACACCATGCCGATGCGCGCGCGCAGCAGCGAAATGTCGCGCTTCGTCGTGAGCAGGTTTTCGCCGTCCATCAGGATTTCGCCTTCGGCGCGTTGCTCCGGATAAAGCGCATACATCTTGTTGAACGTGCGCAGCAGCGTCGACTTGCCGCAACCCGACGGACCGATGAACGCGGTCACCTTGCCTTCGGGAATCTGCAGGTTGATGTTCTTCAGCGCGTGATACTTGCTGTAGAAGAAGTTCAGGTTGTTGACTTCGATCTTCGGGCGCGAGGGCGCTGCCGCTTGACCGCTCTGTGCCGGGTCGAAACCGGCGGGTGCCGCCGGGCGTTCGACGGGATTCAGGTGACTTTCTGCCATGTTCATCGGATCGCTCCGCCCTTACTTGTTCGAAAAGATCGTACGCGCGAGGATGTTGAGTCCCAACACTCCGAGCGTGATCAGGAAGACGCCAGCCCACGCGAGCGATTGCCACTGCGCAAACGGGCTCATCGCGAACTTGAAGATCGTGACCGGCAGGTTCGCAACCGGTTGATTCATGTCCAGCGTGAAGAATTGATTGGACAGCGCCGTGAAGAGCAGCGGTGCCGTTTCACCGGCGATACGCGCGATGGCCAGCAACACGCCCGTCACGATACCCGCCACCGACGCCTTCAGCGTGATCGACAGCACCATCTTCCACTTCGGCGTGCCGAGCGCGAAAGCCGCTTCACGCAGCGCGTTCGGCACGAGCTTCAGCATGTTCTCCGTGGTGCGGATCACGATGGGAACCTGCAGCAGCGCCAGCGAGATCACGCCTGCCCAGCCGCTGAAGTGGCCCATCTTGGCAACCACGAGCGCATACACGAACAGACCGACGACGATCGACGGCGCCGACAGCAGAATGTCGTTGATGAAGCGCGTGATGCTCGCGAGCCAGCCCTTCTGGCCGTACTCGGCGAGATACACACCCGCCATGATGCCGATCGGCGTGCCGACGAACGTGGCAATCACGACCAGCATCAGGCTGCCGACGATCGCGTTCGCGAGGCCGCCGCCGTCCGTGTTCGGTGGCGGCGTCGACTGCGTGAACAGTTCGATGGACAGGCCACCGATGCCAAGGCGCAGCGTCGTGTAGAGGATCCACACGAGCCACAGGAGGCCGAATGCCATTGCCGCGAGCGACATCGTCAGCGCGATCGCATTGGTGACTTTCCGGCGCTTTTGCAGCCGGGTGCGCATCGCTTCGAGCGCGACGCTGTCGTTGCTGCCCGGCATGTTCAACGAGGACTGGCTCATTTCGCGCCCTCCCCTTTCTCGAGGCGAAGCAGCATGATCTTCGAAATCGCCAGCACGATAAAGGTAATCACAAAAAGGATCAGGCCGAGTTCCATCAACGCGGCCGTATGCAGGCCGGGCGCGGCTTCCGCGAACTCGTTCGCGAGCGCCGACGTGATGCTGTTACCCGGCGAGAACAGCGACACGTTGTCGAGCAGATTCGTATTGCCGATCACAAACGTGACGGCCATCGTCTCGCCGAGCGCGCGGCCGAGGCCAAGCATCACGCCGCCGATCACACCCGTCTTCGTGAAAGGAAGCACGATCTTCCACATCACTTCCCAGGTCGTGCAGCCGATGCCGTATGCCGATTCCTTCAGCAGCACGGGCGTAACTTCGAACACGTCGCGCATCACGGAGGCGATGTACGGAATGATCATGATCGCGAGAATCACGCCCGCGCACAGAATGCCGATACCGATGGGCGCACCCTTGAACAGCGCGCCGATGATCGGCATGCCGCCAAGCAGCTTGCCGAGCGGCTTTTCGAAATACTCAGCGAAGATCGGCGCGAACACGAGCAGGCCCCACATGCCGTAGACGATCGACGGAATCGCGGCGAGCAGCTCGATCGCGATGCCGAGCGGCCGGCGCAGCCAGGCGGGCGATAGTTCGGTCAGAAAGAGCGCGATGCCGAAGCTCACGGGCACCGCGATGATGAGTGCAATGATCGACGTCGCAATCGTGCCGTAGATGGGCACCAGCGCGCCAAACTGCTCGGAAGGTGGATCCCAGTCGGCCGTCCACAGGAAGGCGAGGCCGAATTTCTGGATCGTCGGCAACGAGGCGACGAGCAACGACACGATAATGCCGCCGAGCAGCAGTAGCGTGACGATGGCGGAAAGCCGCGCAATGCCGCCGAAAATGACGTCGCCCGCGCGGCTGGGCGCTTTCTGCGTCGTACTACCGGGCGGAGTCGACCGGGCGCCGTCAGAAGTGAGAGGGAGGTCGGACATGGGAGCTGATAAACCTGTTTCCGGTTGCCGCATGGCGTATGCCAGACGGCCAGAACGATGGCCGCCGGGCTTCATCGAAGCCGGGCGGCCGGCCGCGCGCATCATCCAGATATCATGCGCGCGGTGCTTGCTGCTGTTGCCTGCTGTTGCTGCAAGTCGAGGATTACTCGGCGAGCGCCTTGCCCGATGCGTCCTTGACCTTTGCCTTCCACTGCGTCTTGATTTCCGACACGACCGATTCCGGCAGCGTGATGTAGTCCAGATCGTTCGCAGCCTGGCTGCCGTTCTTGAATGCCCAGTCGAAGAACTTCAGCGTTTCCGCGCCTTGCGGGCCCTTTTCCTGCGTCGTGTGCAGCAGCACGAACGTCGCGCCGACGATCGGCCATGCGTTCTTGCCCGGCTCGTTCGTCAGGATCTGGTAGAACGACTTCGACCAGTCAGCGCCGGCTGCCGCTGCCTTGAACGTTTCCGTCTTCGGCTCGACCACCGTGCCTGCCGAGTTCTTCAGGTCGACGTAGGTCATGTGGTTTTGCTTCGCGTATGCCCACTCCACATAGCCGATCGCGCCCGGCAGACGCTGCACGAATGCCGCGACGCCGTCGTTGCCCTTGCCGCCCGTGCCCGTCGGCCAGTTGACCGTCGAACCTTCACCGATCTTCGACTTCCACTCGGGGTTGACCTTCGACAGGTAGTTCGTCCAGATGAAGCTCGTGCCCGAGCCGTCAGCGCGGCGGACCACGGCGATGTCGGTATCCGGCAGCTTGACCTTCGGGTTCAGCGCGGCGATTTCCGGGTCGTTCCACTTCTTGACCTTGCCGAGGTAGATGTCGCCGAGCACTTCGCCCGACAGCGTGATTTCACCAGCCTTCACGCCCGGCACGTTGATAACGGGCACCACGCCGCCGACCACCGTCGGGAACTGGAACAGGCCTTCCTTCGCGAGTTCGTCGTCCTTCAGCGGAGCGTCCGAGCCTGCGAAGTCAACCGTCTTCGCGACGATCTGCTTGACGCCGCCCGACGAGCCGATGCCCTGATAGTTGACCTTGCCGCCGCCCGTCTTCTGGTAAGCATCTGCCCACTTCGTGTAGATCGGTGCTGCAAAGGTGCTGCCCGCGCCAGTGATATCGGCGGCTTGCGCTGCGATCGCGAAGAGAGCGCCAGCCATGCCAGCGAACGCGGTTTGCATCAGTTTCATGTTTTCTCCGTGGTTATGAGCGTGTGCAACGACACCGCGAAGAATAGTGGCCTATTGTGACAGTCACATGACTAATCGTGAACTTCGTGTGACAGTTCTATTACGGCCGTGAAAGGCGCTATGTCAGGGTTTCTACTGCGGAAGCAGATGTGCTTTGGATAGGCGGTTTTACGCTCGAAATCGGCCCGTCGCGAACGTTTGCGGGCTCGGGCGCTTAATCAGACGGTTGCGTGAAAAAAAGGGCGGCATAGAGCCGCCCTTCTCGTCGAAACGCTTCAGTCGCGACTCAGGTCGTCGCTTGCTTCACGACGTCCGCGATCGTTTCCGCATGATGCACGGCGTCCTTTTCTTGCGCGGCCTCGACCATCACGCGCAGGACGGGCTCAGTGCCCGACGCGCGGATCAGTACGCGCCCGCTGCCGTCGAGCGCGCCTTCCGCCTCACTGATCGCGCGGCGGATCGCGTCGCTGCCCTTCCAGTCCGCGCCCGGCTGCATCCGCACGTTGATCAGCTTCTGCGGGAACAGATTGACGCCTTCGAGCAGTTGCTCGAGCGACCGGCCGCTGCGCTGCATCGCTGCCAGCACCAGCAGCGCGGAGACGATACCGTCGCCCGTCGAATGGCGATCCAGCGACAGGATGTGGCCCGAACCTTCCGCGCCGAGTTCCCAGCCATGCTCGCGCAGTTGTTCCAGCACGTAGCGGTCGCCGACGGCGGCACGCACGAACTGCACGCCCACCTTCTTCAGCGCCACTTCGACAGCCATGTTGGTCATCAGCGTGCCCACTGCGCCTTCAACCTTGCCTTGCGTCGCGATCCGGTCCTGCACCAGCACGTACAGCAGCTCGTCGCCGTTGTAGAGCCGCCCGTTCGCGTCGACGACCTGCAGGCGGTCGGCGTCGCCATCGAGCGCGATGCCGAGATCCGCCTTGTTCGCGCGCACCGCGCGCACGAGCGCGTCGGGCGCCGTCGCACCGACGCCGTCGTTGATGTTGAAGCCGTTCGGCGATACGCCGATCGTGATCACGTCCGCACCGAGTTCATGGAACACTTGCGGCGCGACGTCGTACGCCGCGCCGTGCGCGCAGTCGACGACCAGCTTCATGCCGCGCAGATCGAACGCCTGCGGGAAGGTGCTCTTGCAGAACTCGATGTAACGGCCTGCCGCGTCGTCCAGACGTCGCGCCTTGCCGAGGCGCTCGGACGGCGCGCAATCGAGCGGCTTGTCCAGTTGCTCTTCGATCTGCAGTTCGACTTCGTCCGGCAGCTTGTTGCCGTCGGCGGAGAAGAACTTGATGCCGTTGTCGTAGTACGGATTGTGCGAGGCGCTGATCACCACACCCGCCGCAAGACGCAGTGCGCGCGTCAGATATGCGACGCCCGGCGTCGGCATCGGCCCCGCCAGCATCACGTCGACACCTGCCGCCGAGAAGCCCGACTCCAGCGCCGCTTCGAGCATGTAGCCCGACACACGCGTGTCCTTGCCGATCAGCACCGTAGGCCGCTTGCCCGTATTCGCCCAGGTGTCGGCGCCCGCGAGCACCTTGCCGGCTGCGTAGCCGAGCCGCAGCACAAAGTCAGGCGTGATCGGCGCTTCGCCGACCTTGCCTCGAATCCCATCCGTTCCGAAATATCGACGTGCCATATTGGAATTTTCCTCCCAAGCGTGGAGATCAGGCGCGCCGCGCTGCATCGCGCGTCGCCGCCCATACTTTTAGTGCATCCACCGTCTGCTCTACGTCATGCACGCGGATGATCGCCGCCCCCCGTTCAGCCGCGCATACGGCCGCCGCGACACTCGCCGCTACGCGTTGCCGCGCAGGCCTGTCCACGACAGCGCCCAGCATCGACTTGCGCGACATGCCGGCCAGAATGGGCAGCGGCGTGCCGACGATCGGCGCGGTCTGAGACAGGTGAGCGAGCAGCGCGTAATTATGCTCGACCGTCTTGCCAAATCCGAATCCTGGATCGACGCTGATGCGATTTTTCGCAACACCTGCGCTCATCATCGTATTGACACGTTCGTCGAGGAAGGCGCGGATCTCAGCGACGACGTCCGCGTAGGCGGGTTCGCCGACCTGCATCGTCTGCGGTTCGCCGAGCATATGCATCACGCACAGACCACATTGGCTGTCCTTCACGGCGTCGATCGCGCCGGGCATCCTGAAGCCCCAGATATCATTAATCAGATCAGCGCCGGCCGCCAGCGCATGGCGCATAACTTCAGGTTTATACGTGTCGACGGATACGGGAATACCTGCGTCGCTCAGTTCCTTGACTAGGGGTATCACGCGATCCAGCTCATCTTGGAGCGGTACGGGCGGCGCACCGGGCCGCGTCGACTCGCCGCCAATGTCGATGATGTCGGCGCCGTCGGCCAGCATCAGCTCCGCCTGCAGCCGCGCCTTGCTGGGCTCTGCGTACAGACCACCGTCGGAAAACGAATCGGGTGTGACATTCAGAATGCCCATCACGAGCGGGCGTTCGAACGTAAAGGTGAACCGGCCGCATTGCATCGGCTCTGGAATGGGATAAAGCGGGGAATTGGCGTTTGACACGAGACAGGACCGTACTACGAAGGCGAAGGGTTAAGAACGACCGCGAAACGACCGTATCGCGATCCGAGCAGCATTAGAAATGAAAACGGGCCGGTGTGAAAACACACCGGCCCGTAAAACACCTTTAACCGATCATCAGGTAGCCGGCGCGGTCGCGCTGCCAGGCTTCACTTCCGTGCCCGGGCTGCTGCCGCCCGATGCGTCGGTAGGCGACGGCGAGCTCTTCGGCGAGCGCGGCGGACGGCCAGCCATGATGTCGTTGATCTGATCGGCGTCGATCGTTTCCCACTCCATCAGTGCTGCGGTCATCGCCTCGACCTTGTCGCGATTTGCGTCGAGCAAGCGCTTCGCGAGGTTGTACTGGTCGTCCAGCACGCGACGGATTTCCGCGTCGACCTTCTGCTGCGTCGCTTCCGAAATGGTGCGCGTGAAGCCCCGGCCGAACGGCGACGCATCGTTCTCGTCGTCGACGTAGACCATCGGTCCCAACGCGTCGGTCATACCGAAGCGAGCCACCATCGCACGCGCGGTGGCCGTCGCCTTGTTGAAGTCGTCGGATGCGCCCGTGCTGATCAGGTTCAGGAACAGCTCTTCCGCCACGCGCCCGCCGAACAGGATGGCCAGACGGTCGAGCAGGTAATCCTTCGAATACGTTTCGTTGTCGTGCTCCGGCAACTGCCACGTCACGCCCAACGCACGACCGCGCGGGATGATCGTGACCTTGTGCACCGGGTCCGCCTTCGGCAGCAGCTTGGCGATCACCGCATGGCCGGACTCGTGGTAAGCCGTCGCGCGCTTCGCGTCTTCGCGGATCACGGCCGACTTGCGCTCCGGACCCATGAAGATCTTGTCCTTCGCGTCCTCGAAGTCCTGCATTTCGACGATGCGCTTGCCGCGACGCGCGGCGAACAGCGCCGCTTCGTTCACGAGGTTCGCCAGATCGGCGCCCGAGAAGCCCGGCGTGCCACGCGCGATCACTGCCGCGTCGACGTCGTTCGAGATCGGTACCTTGCGCAAGTGCACCTTCATGATGTGCTCGCGGCCACGGATATCCGGCAAACCGACATACACCTGACGGTCGAAACGGCCCGGACGCAGCAGCGCCTTGTCCAGCACGTCCGAACGGTTCGTCGCGGCGATCACGATCACACCCGAGTTCGCTTCGAAGCCGTCCATCTCGACGAGCATCTGGTTCAGCGTCTGTTCGCGCTCGTCGTTGCCGCCGCCCATGCCGGCGCCGCGATGACGGCCGACCGCGTCGATTTCGTCGATGAACACGATGCAAGGCGCATGCTTCTTCGCCTGCTCGAACATGTCACGCACACGAGCCGCGCCAACGCCGACGAACATTTCGACGAAGTCCGAACCCGAGATGCTGAAGAACGGCACCTTCGCCTCACCAGCGATAGCGCGCGCGAGCAACGTCTTACCGGTTCCTGGCGGACCAACCAGCAGCACACCGCGTGGAATGCGGCCGCCGAGCTTCTGGAACTTCTGCGGATCGCGCAGGAAGTCGACCAGTTCGGACACTTCTTCCTTGGCCTCGTCGCAGCCGGCGACATCCGAGAAATTGATTGCGTTGTTGTTCTCATCGATCAGACGCGCACGGGATTTACCGAACGAGAACGCACCACCTTTCCCGCCTCCCTGCATCTGTCTCATCATGTAGAACCAAAACCCGATGATCAGGATGGTTGGCCCGAGGTAATACAACGCGGACACCAGCGCGTTCGGCTCGTCATCCGCCTTGCCGCTGACCTGCACGCCATACTTCATCAGGTCGCCGACCATCCAGATGTCGCCCGGCGACACGATCTGATACTTCTGACCGTCGGCCGGCGTCACCGTGAGGTTGCGCCCCTGAACGATCACGCTCTTGACCTTGCCGCTTTTCGCGTCGTCCATGAACTGCGAATACGAAACGCCTTCCTGGACACGGGGCTTGTCGAACTGCTTGAACACCGTAAACAGCACCAGTGCGATCACCAGCCACACTGCTGCTTTCGAAAACATGTTGTTGTTCAAAGCACCACTCCTTCACTCATAGACAAGCGCCTACATTTGCCTTGCGGCACCACTCAGGCATTCTAATCCAGTCCGAAGACCCCTGCCATAAGCATTCGCTACCGCATAAATAGCGTACCGCGCAACCTCAGCGCTCTTATTTTCCGGCGTGCCGGAAATGCGGGCTTACATATCACTGCACCCGTTTTTAACGGGGTCGCTTCAGATGCCTTCCCAGAATAAACGTCTCGGAGGATTTGTCCCGAGACGCCTTCGGTTTGCGAGCGGCCACCGTCTTAAACTGATGCTTGAACTTTTCGACAATCTGGCTGTAACCGCTGCCGTGAAAGCATTTAACTAAAAGGGCACCATCAGGTTTGAGGTGGTTTTGCGAAAACTCCAGCGCGAGATCGCACACATGCTCGATTCGCGCGGCATCCGCCACCCCCACTCCCGACAGGTTGGGCGCCATATCCGAAATTACAAGATCGACATCGCGCTCTCCGACCACTTCTTCCAGTTGTTCGAGAACATTGTCCTCGCGGAAGTCGCCCTGAATGAAATGAACGTCGGCGATCGGCTCCATCGGCAGCAGGTCGAGCGCGATGATTGTGCCGTCGATCCCGCCGTCCCGCTGTGCGTCGCGGTGCTTGCCCTGCGCGAGCTTGTTGCGTACGTACTGGCTCCAGCTGCCGGGCGCCGCGCCCAGATCGACGATGACCTGACCCGGCCGGATCAGCTTGTCCTGCTCGTCGATTTCCTTCAGCTTGTAGGCTGCGCGGGCGCGATAGCCCTCCCGCTGTGCCATTTTCACGTACGGATCGTTGATGTGGTCGTGCAGCCACGACGTGTTGAACTTGTTTTTTGCCATTAAACGTTGAACTCTTGCTACGTAATGCCGCGCTTTTAGCGGATAATACGCGTTTAATTCGCGCGGCTGCAGCCAAAGGCCGCCTTCCGCGCTCGTGATTCTGCTGGTAGTCCGCGCTGCCGTCGCCGCTGCCATCGCACCTGGCGCCGGCCTTGATGCCGGATTCATCGCCCGCAGTTGCCTAACCGCAGTTTCCTGATTTTTCGCGCACCGCCTGCTGTTCCGCCGGATCGCCGGTTTGCCGGACCACCGGTCCCTGCTCGCGGGCGTCGCCATTTTAGTCGAGTCCTCTACTTCTCATGCCAGCCCTCAAAGTTTCTTCCGAACAACGCGCCGAATTGCGCTCCCAGGCTCACGCGCTCAAGCCGGTCGTGATCGTCGGCGCCGAAGGGCTGACCGATGCCGTGCTGACTGAAATCAAGGTCCATCTTAAAGCGCACCAGCTGATCAAGATCCGTGTGTTCGGCGACGAGCGCGAAGAGCGCATCGCCATCTACGACGAAATCTGCGATCGCCTGAGTGCGGCGCCGATCCAGCATATCGGCAAGCTGCTCGTCATCTGGAAGCCGGAAAAGGTGGCCACCGAGCGCGCTCCCGCCGCCACGAAAGCGAAGCGCGGCGCGCTGCCGAGCGTCCGTGAGGCCCTCGGCGATGCACCGGCGGGCAAAGGACGCGCGCCTCGCGTCGTGAAGGTCGTCAAGCCGTCCGAAAATCCGCTGCGCAAGCCAAAAGCGCAGAAACTGGTGGTGCGCGGCAACGAGCGCGTCACCGCGGGCGGCAACATCAAGAAAGCGAAGAAACGCCAGACCAGCGCAAAGCGCATGCATCAGACGTCGAAGTAAAACGGGCGTCGCGCGGAAAACCGGTTTGATATTTGGACTGGGCCGCGCCGACCGAAGAGAATTTACCGGGCGCCGCGCCTCGTGCGGCGATCCGTCGCGTACTTGAGTGCTGTCGAGCCAAGCTACTCGCCCACGCGGACGCGATCAGCGTCGATACGCTATCCCGCCGTCCGGCCAGCGACGCGTCCCGCGCCTCGCTCCACGGCGATGCCCGTTCCCGCCGGCAGCTTCCACACGAGCACGATGCCCAACAGGCTTTCGATCAGATAGAACACGCTCGACACGCCGTGCAGCATGCCAAAGCGGCTTGCATAAACAGAGTGGCCGACATCCGTGCCGGCTTCCTGTGCGGCGACGCGCAGCGCATTCATGAACGGTTGCAGCGCAAAGTAGCCGACCAGCACGCACACCAGCATGCCGGCAATCAGCCAGCGCAGACGCCGATACGCATCGCCGCCACGGCGGACCAGCACGTTGCACAGCGCAAGCAGCAGCACGCCGCACACCACGCCGATCACGCCTTCGATGCGAAACAGTTGCGCCGCGACCGCGCCCGCCGTCACCCGGTCGAGCGACGTGAACAGCACGGGCGCCACAGCATAGCCAATGGTCAGCAAGCTGCCGATCCAAACGACCGTCAAGAGGCGGAACAGGCGATGCGGCATCGAAGACACGGCAGCCGCCTCAGATGTAACGGACCGCGATGATTTCGTACTCGCGCACGCCGCCCGGTGCCTGCACCGACGCGACATCGCCTTCCGTCTTGCCGATCAGCGCGCGCGCGATCGGCGAGCTGACGGAAATCAGGCCGTGCTCGAGATCGGCTTCGTCATCGCCGACAATTTGATAGGTAACCGAAGCACCCGAACCCAGATCTTCCAGATCGACCGTCGCGGCGAACACAACGCGGCCTTCCGCGTCGAGTGCGGACGGATCGATGATTTGCGCGCCCGCCAGCTTCGATTCGATTTCAGCGATGCGGCCTTCGATAAAGCCCTGCTTCTCTTTCGCAGCGTCGTACTCGGCGTTTTCCGACAGATCGCCCTGGGCGCGCGCTTCCGAGATCGAGTTGATGACAGACGGACGCTCAACCGATTTCAGGCGCTGCAATTCGTCGCGCAGTTGGTCTGCGCCGCGCTTCGTCAATGGAATAGTGCTCATAAACAACTCTTTGGCAAAAGACAGCCACAAAAAAAATCACCGCGGTTAAGTGCATCCCGCTACGGTGCGCAAACGTGGCACAAAGCCCGATCTGACACCTTAGGGACGCCGCTTAACCGCGGCACTTACGACTTGGACAGGAAACTGAAGCCTTAGTTTAGGCGAGCATGGAGGCCTTGTAAATCATAGACTTCCAGGTCCTTCAGATAACGCAGGCCTTCGACGGCGGCACGCGCGCCCGACATCGTCGTGTAGTACGTGACCTTGTTCGCCTGCGCGCTCATGCGGATCGAACGCGAATCGGCGATGGCTGCACGCGTTTCGTCGACGGTCGTGAAGACGAGTGCGATCTCGCCGTTCTTGATCATATCGACGATGTGCGGACGGCCGTCCTTCACCTTGTTGACGACCTTCACCGGAACGCCCGCCGCTTCGATCGCCGCCGCCGTGCCCTTCGTCGCGACGAGCGGATAGCCCAACTCATGCAGCATACGCGCGACTTCGACGGCCTTCGGCTTGTCGGCGTCCATCACGGTCAACAGCACGGTGCCCGTCTCCGGCAGACGCGAACCCGCTGCGAGCTGCGACTTGAAAAGCGCCTCGCCGAAGGTTTGGCCCACGCCCATCACTTCACCCGTCGAACGCATTTCGGGTCCGAGCACCGGGTCGACAGTCGGGAACTTGACGAACGGGAACACCGCTTCCTTCACGCTGAAGTACGGCGGGATGACTTCCTTCGTCACGCCCTGCTGGGCGAGCTTCTGGCCGACCATTGCGCGCGCCGCGATCTTCGCGAGCGGCAGGCTGGTCGCCTTCGACACGTACGGCACCGTACGCGAAGCGCGCGGGTTCACTTCGAGCACGTAGATGACGTCCAGCTTCGAACCGTCAGCCTGCGGCACCTGCTGGATCGCGAACTGCACGTTCATCAAGCCGATCACGTTCAGCGCCTTTGCCATCGCGCCCGTCTGGCGCTTGAGTTCAGCGACGGTTTCCTTCGACAGCGAGTACGGCGGCAGCGAGCAAGCCGAGTCGCCCGAGTGCACGCCTGCCTGCTCGATGTGTTCCATCACGCCGCCGATGAACACCGTGTCGCCGTCCGAGATGCAGTCCACGTCGCATTCGATCGCGTCGTTCAGGAAGCGGTCCAGCAACACGGGCGAATCGTTCGACACCTTCACGGCCTCGCGCATATAGCGCTCGAGGTCGCGCGGCTCGTGGACGATTTCCATCGCGCGGCCGCCGAGCACGTATGACGGACGCACGACAAGCGGATAACCGATTTCGTCGGCGAGCTTGAGCGCTTCGTCTTCCGCGCGCGCGGTGCGGTTCGGCGGCTGACGCAGACCGAGGTCCTGCAGCAGCTTCTGGAAACGCTCGCGGTCTTCTGCGGCGTCGATCATGTCCGGCGACGTGCCGACGATGGGCACGCCGTTCGCCTCGAGATCGAGCGCGAGCTTCAGCGGCGTCTGGCCGCCGTACTGGACGATCACGCCGAGCGGCTTTTCCTTGTCGACGATTTCGAGCACGTCTTCGAGCGTCAGCGGCTCGAAGTACAGACGGTCCGACGTGTCGTAGTCGGTCGAAACGGTTTCAGGGTTGCAGTTGACCATGATCGTTTCGTAGCCGTCTTCGCGCATGGCGAGCGCGGCATGCACGCAGCAGTAGTCGAACTCGATGCCCTGGCCGATCCGGTTCGGGCCGCCGCCCAGCACCATGATCTTCTTGTTGTTCGTCGGGTTCGCTTCGCACTCTTCTTCGTACGTCGAGTACATGTAGGCCGTCTTCGTCGCGAACTCGGCCGCGCAGGTATCGACGCGCTTGTACACGGGGCGCACGTTCAGTTCGATACGGCGCTTGCGCACGTCGGCGCCCGTCGCGCCGATCAGCTTCGCAAGGCGGCGATCCGAGAAGCCGCTCTGCTTCAGATAAATCAGCTCTTCTTTCGTGAGGCTCGCGAGCGTGCGGCCTTCGAGCGCCTTTTCCTTGCGGACGATCTCTTCGATCTGCGCGAGGAACCACGGGTCGATCGCCGTTTCCTCGAAGATTTCCTGTTGCGTCAGACCGAGGCGGAACGCGTCACCGACATACCAGATGCGGTCCGGACCGGCTTCGCCGATCTCGCGGATCACTTCATCGCGGCTCGTGGTCTTTTCGTCCAGACCGTCGACGCCGACTTCCAGACCGCGCAGCGCCTTCTGGAACGATTCCTGGAACGTGCGGCCGATCGCCATCACTTCGCCGACCGACTTCATCTGCGTGGTCAGACGCGGATCGGCTTCACGGAATTTCTCGAACGCAAAACGCGGAATCTTCGTGACGACGTAATCGATGGTCGGTTCGAACGATGCCGGCGTCTGACCGCCCGTGATTTCGTTCTTCAGTTCGTCCAGCGTGTAGCCGACTGCCAGCTTCGCCGCGACCTTCGCGATCGGGAAGCCCGTCGCCTTCGACGCCAAAGCCGACGAACGCGACACGCGCGGGTTCATTTCGATCACGATCATCCGGCCATCGACGGGATTGATCGAGAACTGCACGTTCGAGCCGCCCGTATCGACGCCGATCTCGCGCAGCACCGCGAGCGATGCGTTACGCAGGATCTGATATTCCTTGTCGGTGAGCGTCTGCGCCGGCGCGACGGTAATCGAGTCGCCCGTGTGGATGCCCATCGGGTCGAGGTTTTCGATCGAGCAGACGATGATGCAGTTGTCCTTTTTATCGCGGACCACTTCCATCTCGTACTCTTTCCAGCCGAGCAGCGATTCTTCGATCAGCAGTTCGCGCGTCGGCGACAGATCGAGACCGCGCTTGCAGATTTCTTCGAATTCTTCGCGGTTATACGCGATGCCACCGCCCGAGCCGCCGAGCGTGAACGACGGACGGATCACGATCGGGTAGCCGCCGCCACCCGTGAACGCCGCGATTTCCGCTTGCACCTGCAACGCTTCTTCCATCGAATGCGCGATGCCCGACTTCGCCGAGCCGAGGCCGATCTTCGTCATCGCGTCCTTGAACTTCTGACGGTCTTCAGCCTTGTCGATCGCTTCCGGCGACGCGCCGATCAATTCCACCTTGTACTTTTCCAGCACGCCGTGGTGATGCAGATCGAGCGCGCAGTTCAGCGCGGTCTGGCCGCCCATCGTCGGCAGGATCGCGTCCGGGCGCTCCTTCGCGATGATGCGCTCGACCACTTCCCACGTGATCGGCTCGATGTAGGTGACGTCGGCCGTGTTCGGGTCGGTCATGATCGTCGCCGGATTGCTGTTGACGAGAATGACCTTGTAGCCTTCCTCACGCAGCGCCTTGCACGCCTGCGCGCCCGAGTAGTCGAACTCGCACGCCTGGCCGATGATGATCGGACCCGCGCCGATAATGAGGATGCTCTTGATGTCTGTCCGCTTGGGCATAACGCTCTCGCTAATGTATTCCTGAGTTCTTACTGTTGGCGCGCCGGCGGTGTGCCGTTCGGGCCGGCCCGTATGGGCTGTGCCGAACGGCGTCGCGGGGCGCGCTTTCTTCCGTCGCTGCTTGTGCGAGCGCTTGCTTACGCCGCGGCCGACTTGCTGCCCTTCGCCTCGTCCATCAACGCGGTGAAGCGGTCGAACAGATAGGCGATGTCATTCGGACCGGGCGATGCTTCCGGGTGGCCCTGAAAGCAGAATGCCGGCTTGTCCGTCAGCGCGAAGCCTTGCAGCGTGCCGTCGAACAGCGACACGTGCGTCACCTTCGCATTAGCGGGCAGCGTGTCGGCGTCGACCGCGAAGCCGTGGTTCTGCGACGTGATCACGACGCGGCCGTCCCCGAGGTCCTTCACGGGATGATTCGCGCCGTGGTGGCCCGTCTTCATCTTCATCGTCTTCGCGCCGACGGCGAGACCCATGATCTGATGGCCAAGGCAGATACCGAACGTCGGAATGCCACTCTCGATGAATTCGCGCGTCGCAGCGATCGCGTAATCGCACGGTTCGGGGTCGCCGGGGCCGTTCGACAGGAAGATGCCGTCCGGATTCAGCGCGAGCGCGTCAGCCGCCGTGGCTTGCGCCGGCAGCACCGTGACCTGGCAGCCGCGTTCCGCGAGCATCCGCAGAATGTTGTACTTCACGCCGAAGTCGAACGCGACGACGCGGTAGCGCGGCGTGTTCTGCATGCCGTAGCCGCTGCCCAGGCGCCATTCCGTCTGCTTCCATTCGTACGGCTTTTGCGTCGATACGACCTTCGCGAGGTCCATGCCCGCGAGGCCGGGGAACGAGCGCGCGAGTTCGATTGCCTGCGCTTCGTCATCCGAGCCGGCGAGAATCGCGCCGTTTTGCGCGCCCTTGTCGCGCAGCACGCGCGTGAGCTTGCGGGTGTCGATACCGGCGATCGCGACAACGCCTTCCGCCTTCAGGTAATCCGGGAGCGTGCGCTCCATGCGGAAATTCGACGCGAGAACAGGCAGATCACGGATGATCAGGCCGGCGGCATGGACTTTCGTGGCTTCGACATCTTCGGCGTTCACACCAACATTGCCGATGTGCGGATACGTCAGCGTGACGATCTGGCGCGCGTAGCTGGGGTCGGTCAGGATTTCCTGATAGCCGGTGATGGCCGTATTGAAGACGACTTCACCGATCGTATGACCGGGCGCGCCGATCGAGTAACCACGAAAGACCGTGCCGTCGGCGAGCGCGAGCAGAGCGGGAGAAAATGACGGCAACACGGGAGACTCCTTGGGGAGCACCCTGTTGCCGACCTGTCTATCCGACCGTGCGGGCCGCGGCGAGGCGCATCATTCGATGCGCGCGCAGGCTCGCTCGCGTTGTCGCTGTTCGCGGAGGGTCGCATCGGGCGCCGCGGAGCTCGCAGTCGGCCCATTGTGTAGGCGAACTGGCTGGTTGCGGGCCGCTGGCGACAGTAGCCGGGAGGTTTCACTCATGAAAAACAACCGGGACTACAACGAAACGCGGCGGATGAACGGTATGGGAGAGGTAGGCGCTAGGGTGCGGGTTGATAAGCTCAAACCTTGAAATTATAGCCTGAAATGACCCTTCTCTTCAAATCCGAGATGGGCGATGGCGCGGCGAAGCTGGCATCGTCAGGCGCTCGGGGCGCAATCAGCTTGCCGCGCAAGCCGCCTGGCGGGCCCTTCACCGTGTATCAGGATATGCCCGGCAGCTTACGGCTGATGTTCTGCGTGCACGTGCGCCGGACTTCTGGCCAGCACACGGCTCGGCAGCACGTACCAGATGGCGCTCGCCAGTTGCAGTGCAACGAGAATGCCCCACGCGGTCAGATGCGCGGCGGGTGGATAGTGACCGTCGACGGGTGTCCAGCGCGACAGCACGGCGCCGACGCCAATCTGGAAGCCGAAGATCAGCAGAAAAATGATCAGCGTCAGCGTCGTATTTGCGCGTCCGATCAGATGTTGCGGAAAATGGCGCGCGAGCACCGCATAACTCAGAATGCCGACGCCGCCGAAAATCCCATAAGCCGCCCACAGCAATCCCGCGGGCAGCGGCGCACGCAACATGATCAGCAGTTGCGTGATGACGAAAAGCACCATGCCGATGCCGCAAAACGCATACAGCGACAGCCCACGCCGCTCCATGCTGCGCGCCGCCGCGCCGAAGCCGACGCAGCCGGCCATCATCGCGAAACCGAGCACCGACACGAACGCAGCCGCTTCATGCGACTGGAAGCCCGACACGTCGCGCAACCAGGCGCCCACCCACAGCGACTGCATTGCGTAGAACACGCCTTGCGTGACGACCGAAAACGACGCGATCTTCCAGAACGCCGCACTGCGCAGGATATGCCACGTGCCCTTGAACTGGCTGACGAGGCTGGCCTGATGGTGCGTCTCCTTGGTTTCGGGCGCGAACGCCCATAGCATCGCCGCCACGATGATCGTGAGAATGACGAGCCCAAAACAGACGGCGCGCCAGCTTGCAAAGGTCAGCAGCCACGTCAGCGGCGAACCGACCACGACGCCGCCCAGACCGCCGACGGCCATCACGAGCCCATTGATCAGCGGCAGGCGCGCCGCCGGGAAATGCTGCGCCAGCGCCTTGAACGCGCCGCCCAGGCACACCGACACGCCGACGCCGATCAGCAGCCGCCCGATCATCATTGTCCCGACGCCGTGCGCCACACCGAATACGCCAATGCCTGCGGCGGCGAACAGCAGCATCCCCGCCGTCACGCGACGCGCGCCGTAGTGATCAAGCAGTACACCGGCAGGCAGTTGCGCGCCTGCGAAGCCGAGAAAGTAAAGGCTCGTCAGCAGACCTAGATCGGCGGCCGTCAAGCCGAGCTCGTGCGTGATCAGCGGCGCGAAACCGAGATTCACGCCACGAAACACGTACGAGACGAAATAACCGGCGGAGAACAGGAGAAAAACACGAAGCGGCGTCGAGAACATGAGGCGTCAGCGAGTTGGCCAGGCGGGCCCGAGGGTGAACGATAGCCCAATCATGTCCATCGTGGTGCAAGACCGCGCATCGCGTACGGGCTCCCGTATGGGTCCGCGTATGGGTCCGCGTATGGGTTCCCGTAGGGGAAACGTCGGTCGAAATGAAAAACGCCGTCACCTCAGGTGACGGCGTCAAGGAAAACGAGGAGAGATCGGAGCGCACTTCATACGCTGCCCCCGCAGCGCATGTTCGGTCATCCTCGAGAAGGCCGCTGTTGTTTACTTGCCCTTCTTCGCGTTGGCCGAGACCTTATGGCGGCTAGTGGTATCAGCCTTCGACGCCTTGCCGGCCGCTTCCGTCGAAACCTTCGTCACCTTGCCTTTTGCTGCGGCGGGCTTGGCTACCGGTTCCGACACCTTCACCACGCCAGTCTGGCCGCGGCCTCGTTTCTTATCGTAGCGCGATTCGGACCGCGTGTCTGCGACCTGGGCGCTGGCCTTCTCGACACCGCCGCCGACGGGCACCGTCGCCAGTTTCTGCGGACCCGGCTCGCTCGGCATCGACTTGCCGACGGGGACGTGCAGCACGACCACCTGCCCCGGTGTCACGAGATCGCGCTTCGTCCGGTTCCAGGCCTTCAACTGACCGATCGACACGTCGTAACGGTCGGCGATCATCGCCATCGACTGCTTGCGGCGCACGCGGATCAGCATCTTGCGCGTGTCGGGCACGTCCGGCTCGATCGCGAGCACGGCGCTTTCAGCGACGTCGGCGCTGATGTCTTCGTCGTCGTCATCGGCGCGCGGCACGACGATCGTCGAGCCCGGCTTCAGGCGCATGCCGGCCGGAATCTTGTTGACGGCCATCAGCGTGTCGGGATCGACGCCGATCTTTTCGGCAATCGCGGCCGGACGCGAGCGCTCGGTGACCGTATAGGTCGTCCACGACGACAGCGAACCCGTGTACGACTTCAAGTTGCGTTCGAACGCGCTGGCGTTGTCGAACGGCAGCAGGATCTGCGGCTGCGTCGCGCCCAGAATGACCGGCTTCTTGAACGACGGGTTCAGCGAACGGAATTCATCCGGCGTCATGTTCGCGAGCTTCGCCGCGGTGTCGACGTCGATATCGTGCGAAGTCGTCACCGTCACGAAGTACGGATGGTTCGGAATGGACGGCAGCGTGAGCCCATAGACCTGCGGGTTCGTCACGATGTTCTTGACGGCCTGCAGCTTCGGCACGTAATTGCGCGTTTCCATCGGCATGCGCAGGCTCTGGTAGTCCGTCGGCAGACCGGCCGCCTCGTTACGCGCGATCGCGCGCTGCACGTTGCCCTCGCCCCAGTTATACGCAGCGAGCGCCAGATACCAGTCGCCGAACATATCGTGCAGACGCGACAGATAGTCGAGCGCGGCACTGGTGGAGGCGAGCACGTCGCGGCGCTCGTCCTGCCACATGTTCTGCTTGAGGTTGTACGTGCGGCCCGTGCCAGGCACGAACTGCCACATGCCCGCCGCCTTCGCGACCGACAGCGCCTGCGGGTTATACGCGGATTCGATGAACGGCAGGAGCGCCAGCTCGGTCGGCATATGGCGCGCTTCCAGCTCTTCGACGATGTGATACAGGTACTTCTGCGACCGTTCGGTCATGCGCTGGACGTAGTCCGGGCGCTGCGCGTACCAGTTGACCTGCATGTCGACGAGGTCGGTCTGCAGGTCGGGCATCTGAAAACCACGGCGGATACGGCCCCAGAGATCGCTGTCCGCGCTCGTCAACTGGTCGACGGAACCCTGGTCGACGTTGATCGTTTCTTTGGCGGTGGCAGTCTTGCGAAGGGCGTCGGCTACGGCTTGCTGGCTAGCGGGATCGGAAGCAGTGGAAAGGCTGTTCGTTGCTGGCCCTTGACTCGCGCAGGCGGCGAGCGTCAGGACCAACAACGCGCTAAAGATAAATCTCATGAACGTCTCGGCTTCCAAAGGGGCTGGAATTTGCAGCCGATAGTACGAAAGACCGCCCTTTCCGTCAATCAGAATAATGTGAAAAACGTAGCCAAATCTGAGGCTTGGCGTTTCTTTCTACGATTCGGATGAGCATGCCCCCATAGTTTACCTGGTCAGCGGAACCTGTTCTTCCATTCTCGCATCAACGTGAAAGCGGCCAACCGATCCGGCACCGATTCATGCAACTGCTCGGCGAGCGTCGCCTGAACAGACCGCTCGCCCGCGCGCAAGAACGGGTTGACGGCGCGCTCGTGCGCGATCGTCGTGGGCAGCGTCGGCACATGGCGCGCGCGCAGATCCGTCGCTTCGTCGCGCCAGGCTTGCAGCTTTGCGTTGTCAGGCTCGCACGCGAGCGCGAAGCGGATGTTCGACAGCGTGTATTCGTGCGCGCAATGCACTTCCGTTTCGCCGGGCAAGCCGGCGAGCGCATCGAGCGAATTCAGCATCTGCGCGGGCGTCCCTTCGAACAGCCGGCCGCAACCGCAGGCGAACAGCGTGTCGCCGCAGAACACGTGCGGCGTGCCGCGCGGATCGGCCGCCTGGAAATACGCGATATGGCCACTCGTGTGACCGGGCACGTCGAGAATGGTGAAATCGAGCGCGGGCGCCACGATGTGCACTTTATCGCCCTGTTTGAGGCGCTCCGTCAGGTACGGAATCGCTTCTCCGGCGGGGCCGTAGACGGGCACAACCTGGCCATCCAGCAGATCGGCCACTCCGCCGACGTGGTCGGCATGATGGTGCGTGAGTAAAATAGCGCTCAGCCGCCATCCCCGTTTTGCCAGATAAGCCTTCACCGGGGCGGCGTCGCCCGGATCGACGACGACGGCGTGATGGCCGTCCGACACGACCCAGATGTAATTGTCATCAAACGCCGGGACAGGTACGTACTCGAGCGAATTCATAGGCGACGCATTCTTCAACATGTCTGACCGAACGATTATAGACTGGCCAGCCTGGACCACATCCCCTCCCGGACACTATGTGCTGGAGTGGGAGCAGGCGCAGCTCGACCGCGTCGTGTCCGACGTATTCGGCTATCACGCGCTGCAACTGGGCCTGCCGCAACTCGACGCGCTGCGCGAGAACCGCATGCCCTGCCGCGGCCTCGTGCTCGACGCCGAAAGCGGCGCGAGCGCGCCATACACGTTTCCGCGCGGCGTCGCGGGAGGGCTGCCCGAGCGTCACGCGCCGTCCGGACGCAGCGCCGTCTGGTGCGACCTGCTCGATCTGCCGTTCGAGGCGCAAAGCGTCGATCTGATCGTGATGCCTCACACGCTGGAGTTCACGCGCGATCCGCACCGCCTGCTGCGCGAAGCCGAACGCGTGCTGATGCCCGAAGGGCAGTTGATCATCCTCGGCTTCAATTCGCTGTCGCTGTGGGGCGCGCGGCAGTCGGTCGGCAAGGTCACGGGGCGGCCGTTCGTGCCCGCGGCGCATGATCTGATCGCGTTCACGCGTCTCAAGGACTGGATCAAGCTGCTTGGTTTCGACCTTGAACGCGGACGCTTCGGCTGCTATCGTCCGCCCCTCGTCGGCGAAAAATGGCTGTCGCGTTATGAGTTCATGGAAGCCGCCGGCGACCGCTGGTGGCCGATTTTCGGCGCCGTCTACATGGTCACGGCGATCAAGCGCGTGCGCGGCATGCGCCTCGTCGGTCCGCTGAAAGTCAAGAAGCCCGTGCTGGCCGCCGGCCTCGCGCCCGCCGCCACGCCCAACACCCGCAACAAGGCAAAATGAGTTCAGATCTGATCGAAATCTTTACCGACGGCGCCTGCAAGGGCAATCCCGGACCCGGCGGCTGGGGCGCGCTGTTGCGCTACGGCGCGCAGGAGAAAGAACTGTTCGGCGGCGAAGCGAACACGACCAACAACCGCATGGAACTGATGGCCGTGATCGCCGCGCTCGAAGCGTTGAAGCGCCCATGCAAGGCGATCGTGCACACAGACTCGCAGTACGTGCAGAAAGGCATCAGCGAATGGATTCACGGCTGGAAGAAGAAAGGTTGGGTGACGGCCGCCAAGGCGCCCGTGAAAAACTCGGATCTCTGGAAGCGGCTCGATGCGCTCACGCAGCAGCATGAGCTCGAGTGGCGCTGGGTCAAGGGCCATGCGGGGCATCCGGAGAACGAACGCGCAGACGCGCTCGCCAATCGCGGCGTGGCCTCGCTGACGCAGCTTTAATCTTCAGCAGCGCATTTAAGAACGCTCCATTCTTTTCACGCATCACCACAGACAGGCAACACCGACATGCGTCAAATCATCCTCGATACGGAAACGACAGGACTGAATGCGAAGAGCGGCGACCGGATCATCGAAATCGGCTGCGTCGAGCTGGTGAACCGCCGGCTGACGGGCAACAACCTGCACTTCTACGTCAATCCCGAGCGCGACAGCGATCCGGGCGCGCTAGCCGTACACGGACTGACGACGGAATTCCTGCGCGACAAGCCCAAGTTCGCGGAGATCGCCGACGCGCTGCGCGATTTCGTAACGGACGCGGAACTCATCATTCACAACGCGCCCTTCGATATCGGCTTTCTTAACGCCGAGTTCTCGCTGCTGGGGTTGCCGCCGTTCACCGAGCATTGCGGCGAGGTGATCGACACGCTCGTGCGCGCGAAGTCGATGTTCCCGGGCAAGCGCAATTCGCTCGACGCGCTGTGCGACCGCTTCGGCATCAGCAACGCGCACCGCACGCTGCACGGCGCACTGCTCGACTCGGAACTGCTCGCCGAGGTGTACCTCGCGATGACGCGCGGCCAGGAAAGCCTCGTGATCGACATGATCGGCGAGGCGGCAGCGGGCCATGCAGGCGGCGCGAAGCGCGTGAAGCTCGACACGCTCGAACTCGTCGTGCTCACTGCGACGGAAGACGAACTGGCCGAACACGAAGCATTGCTCGATGGTCTCGACAAATCGGTGAAGGGAACGAGCGTGTGGCGCACCCAACCGGCTGCGGAAGATGTCTCGGCGACAGCGGATGCGCAAATCGCTTAAAAAGTACTTGTCGAAGTCTAAAAGTGCTGACATAATGCACAGCTCTTCGGGTGGTTAGCTCAGCGGTAGAGCACTGCCTTCACACGGCAGGGGTCACTGGTTCGATCCCAGTACTACCCACCAGAATTTCTGGTGTCGGTAAAGACGAACACCGAAGAATTAAGGGCTTAGGTTTAACAACCTAAGCCCTTTTTCATTTTCTCCGCGCCAATCTGTTGCCCGTTTCGTCCCTCACGCGTCCCATCGATTCTGCGTTCGGCTGGTTAAGTTCGTCTTAATCCCGATTACCCGGGCACGGTTCTTACTTCGTTACCACCACGATAAACGCAGCGCACAGCGTGACCTACTGCCGACGAAATGTGCAGGTCCTCCCGCCGATTTCCACACGCACCGCGACTTCGAGCTTCGCCATGCAGCGGATGGTCTTCAACCAATGGACCTTCAGGTTCCAGCCCAACGCGGGTTCGCTTCGTCGAGGCGAGCGCGCCGACTCCAGCTTCGACGCGGCCTCGTGCATGCCATATGAAGCCGGGATCGGCAAAGGCGTGCTCGCGTGGCAGTGGTGTCGCATCAGCCCGCGCTGAAAGCCATCCGTCGACAACTACGCGCCAATGCCGCGCGCCATGCCCGACGCGGCAAACACCATCACGACCAGCAGAATGGATTGCCAGTGCCCCGTTCGGGCAAAGCGGCGGGCGCGGGAGAGATCCGGCGTCTCGCCGTTTCTGACGGCGAGACGCCAGCGGATCAAGGTCATCATCGGCGCGATCTCAAGAGCCAGGATCAGCACGAGCGCCGTCATCTTCACGTGAAAGAGCGACTCGTGCAGGTAGTAGTCCGCGCCCTTCTCAAAGCCACCGAACACGCGCATCAAGCCCGTGACGATCAGAACGACGGCCGTGATGCCCCAGACGTTGTCCGCAACGAAGACGCGCTGTAGACCAGCCGGACCGGACAGCCGACGCAGCCCGCGCGTGCGCCCGATGATCGCGGCGAGCGCGAAGCCATAACCCAGCAGATGGACAGCGGCCAGCAACCAACGGATCAGCATGGACAGCTCCATGAACGATGCAAAGCGGTTGGCGCTTCAGGCCCATTCGGGGCCGTGGATGCACGGACGCGAGGACCGCACCCGGAAAGAAAATTCAGGCCTGGCGCAGACTCGCGTCGAGCGCCCGCGCCGCGACGCGATCGCCTTCCGTCGAGAGCGGCGTCCTGAACACGGTCTGCCGGTTGTGGCCGGCGGCAGCGGGCGAATCCCACATCAACTCGACTTTCGGACGGCGCAGCAAGCCGCCGACACCCGCGCGCTCGAGCGTCGCGTGGCCGTTCGAAATGGGAGGCATGGTCGCAGGCTGCGCGCCTGACAGATCGACGGCCTGCGCCGCGCGCGGCACACCGGCCGCGCGCTCAGTCCCGTCGTGCCAGCGCAACGACAACTCGCGCGCGTCGTACTGGCCGAGCTTGCGGCTTTCAGCCCACACGATGGCCGTCCGGGTGACGGCATCGATCGAAATGGCAAAGCGACCAATCGCGAAGCGGCGTGCAGCGATATTCGTGCGCCACAGCGCCCGCGGACGGCAGATCCACACGACCACGGCGTACAGCGTTGGCGCGGCGAGCAGCCAGCCGTTGGTCGCGGCGACCGCGTTGAACGCGCGCCGCCAGCCGGCCGCCCAGACGAACGCGCCCACCGACCAGACCGCGAACAGCAAACCCAGGAACGCAAACACGCGCAGCGCCTGACGCAACCATTGCGGCAACGGATGGAACGGCCGCTCGGCGCGCGCCTTCGCGCCCGGCAGGAAGATCAGCAGAAAGAGGAAGACGAGATTGATGCACGCCCACGGCGACGAGGCCATCGCCTGCAGTGCCGTCAGCGGGTCCATCTCACCCATCGAGAAGAGCCAGCGCGCCAGTATCACGAGACCGATGGCGCGAAGCGCGAACATCGTGCCGGCGCCGGGCGCCGCGCTCGCACGCGTCTGTTTCGTTCTCGCCAAAGCAATCTCCTCATATCGACCGGCTGCGCCGGATTTGCGGCACGGCCATTATAGGGATATTACCGATTCGTCTCACGGTTGCAGGACCACGAACGCACACTTTCGGTACATTCCCCGCGCGTTTCGCATCGGCGTGCGGCGCAAATGCAACAACGCCCCGCATGTTCGACACATGCGGGGCGTTGTCGGCCCATCTAACCGACCGCGCACGAGCTAAACAACCGTCTCCAGCGCGGCCTGCTTCGGCGAAGATCAGCTTGCGTTGACTTCGCGCAGCACCGTGCGGCGCTTCGCGTGCAGCAGTTCTTCGTACGTCTTCAGGTAGTTCTTTGCCATCACCTTCGACGAGAAGCGCGATTCGAACGCCTTGCGCACTTGCGCGCGCGGCAGCTGGTCGAGACGCTTGAGGGCAGCAACAGCGCTGATTTCGTCTTCGACGACGAAGCCCGACACGCCGTTTTCGATCACTTCCGGCACCGAGCCGCGCTTGAACGCGATCACGGGCGTACCGCATGCCATGGCTTCGATCATCACCAGACCGAAGGGCTCCGGCCAGTCGATCGGGAACACCAGTGCATGCGCGTTGCCGAGGAACTCACGCTTTTCGGCTTCGCCGATTTCGCCGATGTACTCGACGTGCGGCAGCGCCATCAGCGGCTTGATCACTTCTTCGTAATAGGCGCGGTCGGCCTTGTCGATCTTCGCGGCGACCTTGAGCTTCATGCCTGCCTGGCCGGCGATGCGGATCGCGCGGTCGAGGCCCTTCTCCGGCGAGACGCGGCCGAGGAATGCGAGGTAGCCCGGCTCGACGTTGGGGATCGGCGTGAGCACGTTTTCCGGCAGGCCGTGGTACACCGTCGACAGCCAGTGCGCCTGCTGCAGCGGCTGGCGCTGGTTGTCCGAGATCGACACGACGGGCACGTCGCTGAACGTGTTGAAGACCGGCTGCAGTTCGGGCAGATCGAGACGGCCGTGCATGGTCGTCAGGAACGGCACCGGCTGGCGCGCGAACAGCGAGAACGGGTAGTAGTCGATGTGGAAATGCAGCACGTCGAATTCTTCCGCGCGGCGGCGGACTTCTTCGAGCAGCAACATGTGCGGCGCCATCACGTCGCGGATGGTCGGGTCCAGACGCAACGCCTGCGGCCAGAAAGCTTCGAGCTTTGCCGAGGTTTGCGAATCGCCACTGGCAAAAAGCGTCACGTCATGTCCCAGCTCGACGAGCGCTTCCGTCAGGTACGACACGACGCGTTCCGTGCCGCCATAGAGCTTGGGAGGAACCGCCTCGTGCAAGGGAGCGATTTGAGCGATTCGCATAGGGAGAACTCCTCGTAAAAAATCAGGCAAAAAGACTGCAGTTTGGAAAAAGCGACTTCGCTTGCTCGCCAGGGCGCCCGGTTCGGCATGCAGCCTGAAGCTGCACCGGACACGAGCCTGATTCTTTCGAGAAATTCCTGCGATGGATCGCTTGGTAAGACGCCAGCTTGGTCGATGTCAAAGTCTGTGCTCAAAGCCATAAACGCAGCTAACGAACGAACGTTGACAAACTGTCAGTTTTTTCCTGACGCGACCGAGCATGCATTATCGATGCCTGTCTCGCGGACCGGCCCCTACATTTCAAAGTCTTTACGTTGTTACAAACGCGAAACACTTCGCAAACCCTTGTTTTCTCAAGGTGTTTTACAGTAGGAGCCCTGCTTCGGCACTGGCGTCGCAAGCCGTTCGACCGCGGTCATCGTTGACCCGTCTGCGACGGCTGGAACTCAATGAAATTCCGCCTCGCCGGCTCGTATGCAATCTGTAATTATATCTCGAAAATTCACGGCGCTGTCGTGAACCCCTTGCCCGCTCGCGGGTCAAGGTGGGAAACCTTACCGGTACGTGTCGCGAAAATAATCGCGCCCCCATTGGCTGTACCGCCATGCGAAATGGCTTTTGCATGTTTACAATGCGAGGCCTACGCTGGTGTTACGGGCCGTTCCCAGGCACGACCGTTGCACGACCTGAACCCGTTTCAGACGTCTCAAACCGACACTGACAGACCAAACGAACAATTGGAACATCTGACCATTGCCCAGCGAAACGCCCATAACGCAAAGCTTGCGAGCTATGCGCACAGGCCGCTTGCGTTCCTTTTCCGCTTTATCCGACGCCACCCGGTTGCTCATCTGATCGTACTGGGCAGCGTGTTCGCGGCCGTGGGCTGTGCGCTCGCTTCGCAATACGCGATCAAACATCTGATCGACGTGCTCGGCGCGGGCCGTCATCATCCGGGGCCGCTGTGGGGCGCGTTCGCGATCCTGGTCGGCCTGATCGCCGCCGACAACCTGTTGTGGCGCGTCGGCGGGTGGGTCGCCGCGCATACGTTCGTGGCCGTCACGGGCGATCTGCGCAAGGACCTGTTCCAGTATCTGACAGGCCATTCGCCGACCTACTACGCGGAGAAACAGCCGGGCACACTGGCGAGCCGGATCACGGCGACCTCGAACGCCGTCTACACAGCGGAAAACACGACCGCGTGGAACGTGCTGCCGCCGTGCATCGCGGTGGTCGGCGCGATCGTGATGATCACCGCCGTCAATCCGTTGATGGCGCTCGGCCTGCTGACCTGCTCGGCGATTCTGTCGGTCGTGCTGTTCAAGCTGGCTGGCCGTGGCTCGGCTCGCCATCACACCTTCGCGAGCAGGGCGGCTGCCGTCGACGGCGAACTCGTCGACGTGATCGGCAACATGGGCCTCGTGCGCGCGTTCGGCATGACGTTCCGCGAGCAGAAACGCTTCAGCGCGACCGTGAAGTCGGAAATGGTCGCGCGCCAGCAAAGCCTGCTGTATCTGGAGAAGCTGCGTCTGCTGCACGCGGTCATCACGGCGCTGCTGTCGGCGGGGCTGCTCGGCTGGGCGCTGTGGCTCTGGGATCAGGGCAAGGCGACCTCGGGCGACATCGTGCTCGTCAGCTCGCTTGGTTTTACGATCCTGCACGGCACGCGCGATCTGGCCGTCGCGCTCGTCGACGTAACGCAGCACGTCGCGCGTCTCGCGGAAGCCGTGAAGACGCTACTTGAGCCGCACGGCATGCCTGACCACAACGACGCCGTCGAACTCGTGCCGCAAGGCGGCCGCGTGACTTTCGACAAGGTGACGTTCGCGTATCCAAAGCGCCGCCCGATTCTCGATCATTTCGATCTCGACATTCCGGCGGGCCAGCGCGTCGGCCTGATCGGCAAGTCGGGCGCGGGCAAGTCGACCGTGCTCGCGCTGCTGCAACGCTTTTATGAAACCCAGGCCGGACGCATCCTGATCGACGGCCAGGATGTCTCGTCGATCTCGCAGGACAGCCTGCGCCACTCGATCGCGCTGGTGCCGCAGGACATCTCGCTGTTCCACCGCTCGGTCTATGAAAACATCGCGTACGGCCGGCCCGAAGCGACGCGCGACGAAGTGCTCGCCGCCGCGCGCGAAGCCCGCTGCTCGGACTTTATCGAGGCGATGCCGGAAGGCTTCGATACGATCGTCGGCGACCGCGGCGTGAAGCTGTCGGGTGGCCAGCGTCAGCGCATCGCGATTGCGCGCGCGATCCTGAAGAACGCGCCGATCCTGCTGCTCGACGAAGCGACCTCCGCGCTCGACAGCGCGTCCGAGGAAGCGATCCAGAAAGCCCTCGACCGGCTGATGGTCGGCCGCACGGTGGTCGCGATCGCGCACCGCCTGTCGACGCTGCACAACTTCGACCGCATCATTGTGATGAGCGCGGGCAAGGTGATCGACGACGGCAGCCCCGAAGAATTGCGCAACCGTCCGGGCCTGTATCGCGACCTGCTGTCGAAGCAGTTCGGCAAGCATTCGACACTGCACGTCGGCGGCAAGAAGTTCGACGAGCAGCATGTAGCGTGATGCGCTTCTGAACTGACGCGCGATGAAAAAAGCCGCTTCGATGAAGCGGCTTTTTCTATTGGTGTGACAGCGAGAAAGAGATCAACCCTCAGCGGCTTCGCTCACCACCGGTTGCGCGCTCGGCATCTGTTGCAGGTCGCGCATGAAGTTGTCGCGCCACACGGACACGTTGTTCTCGCGCAGCTGCACCATCATGTCGTCGTAGCGCGCCTTGCGTTCGGCAAGCGGCATCGAAAGCGCCGTGCCGAGCGCATCGGCCATGCCGTCGATATCGACGGGATTGACGATCAGCGCGCCCGTCAGCTCCTGCGCGGCGCCCGCGAAACGCGACAGCACCAGCACGCCGGGATCTTCCGGATCTTGCGCCGACACATACTCTTTCGCGACGAGATTCATGCCGTCGCGCAACGGCGTCACGTAGCCGACATGCGCAGTGCGAAACAGCGCTGCGAGCACGGGCCGTTCGTACTGTCGATGGATATAGCGGATAGGCGTCCAGTCGAGCTCCGCAAAGCGGCCGTTGATGCGCCCCGACTCGCCTTCGAGCTGCAAGCGGATTTCCTGGTACGCGTGCAGATCGGAACGCGTCGGCGGCGCGATCTGCAGGAATGACACCTTGTCGCGATACGAAGGCGAATGCTCGAGCAGCCGCTCGAACGCGCGAAACCGCTCGACCAGTCCCTTCGAATAATCGAGCCGGTCGACGCTCATGATCAGCTTGCGCGCGTGCAGCGTCGCTTCGATAGTGCGCACCGGCTTGTCGCCCTCGCCCGCTTTCGCCAGCTCGGCGATCTCGTCGGGATACACGCCGATCGGATAGGCCGCCGCGCGCAGTGTGCGGCCGAACCCGTGCACCACCGTGGGCCCTTGCGCCGAGGCTTCGACGGAACCGTCCGCCTCGTTGACGATGTAATCGCAGAACGCGCGCAGATCGGGCCCGGTCTGGAAGCCGAGCAGATCGAACGAACACAGCGCCTCGACCAGCGCGCGATGCGGCGGCACGGCGAGCAGCACCTGCGCCGCCGGAAACGGAATGTGCAGGAAGAAGCCGATGCGGTTCTTCACGCCCGCCGCGCGCAGCGCCTGCGCGAACGGAATCAGATGGTAGTCGTGGACCCAAATGACGTCGTCGTCGCGCAGCAGCGGCACCAGCTTTTGCGCGAGCCACGTGTTCACGCGGCAATAGCCCTCGAAATCGTGCCGGTCATACTGCAGCAGATCGGGCCGGTAATGAAACGCGGGCCACAGCGTCGCGTTCGAGAAGCCGCGGTAATACTGGTCGTAATCGCGCCGCACGAGGCCGATGGTCGCGAACGTCACCGGGCCGCGCTCTTCGAGCTTGATCTGCGGTTGGCCGCTGCCGAGCACGTCGCCGCTCCACCCGAACCACATGCCGCCCGTTTCCTTCAACGCGTCGTAGACGCCGACGGCCAGGCCGCCCGCCGCGGGGCCACCCTCCGAAATTGGCGCGACGCGGTTCGATACGATAATCAGTCGGCTCATGACGCGAAGTTTCCGTGCTGAACAGGAGCGAGGCGCGGATGAACGGATGTCATCATGCGTTGCGCGCCGCCGCGACGATTTCCGACAGCCACGCAAGCAGCGCGCTGACAGAGCCGATGCGCGAGCGCGCGATCGTATCGCCGCCGCCGACCTTGATCGACAGACCGCCCTTTTCGTTGACGACTACGAAGCCCTTCTCGTCAGTCAGATCGTCGCCCGCAAACACGGGCGTGCGGCCCGTGAACGGCGGCTCGTCCAGAAAGGCGCGCAGCGCGCGGCCTTTGTCGACGTCCTTCGGCTTGATTTCATAGACCATCTTGCCCGGCTGCAGTACATAAGCGCCCGGGTACTCGGCGACCAGACGGGTCGTCGCTTCGCGCGCCACCGGTTCGCGATCGGGCGCGTTGCGATAGTGCAGCGCGAGCGCGGCGCCCTTGATTTCAAGCAGCGTTCCGGGATTGGCGTTGACGACTTGAGCAAGCACCTGCTCCATGCGCAGCAGACGGTCGTCGTTGAAACCGATACGCTGCGTGTCGCCGTTCGCGTCGCGCCGCTCGGCGCCGTGCAGTCCGGCGATGGGCATATCGGGCATGCAGAGAAACTGGTCGATGCTGTCGATCCCGCGTCCCGACACGATCGCCACCGCGCCGTTCGTCAGACGCCGGAGTTCGGTGAGCAAGGAGATCACCTCGGGTTGGACCAGCACGCCGTCGGGCGTCGGTGCGAGATCGACGAGCGTGCCGTCGAAATCGAAGAAAAATGCCGTCTCCGTCGGAGACAGAAAAGCCGGAAGTGCTTGCATCGGTGTACGTTGCCTCTCAGCCGCTTGCAGCCGGAAAAGTGTGCGCATCTTACCGCGCATCGATCGTTTTTTCGAGAAAGTAAGTTTTCGTGCCGCGTGGACGGGCGTTCCGGGCTGTCGCGCCAACGAACGGACTGCAAACTCCGCACGATCCGGCTACAGCCGCCTTTCACCGCGCTGCGGCATATTGACTCGCTTTTTCCCTCACAGAGCCACGGTACAACGACGCGTCTGAAATTGCGATAGAGTCGCAACGGAGTGCGCCGTGGACATGGAATAGCATGGACCGCCATCGAGTCATGCCAATCGCGGAGCGCCGGTTGCGTTCCGTTTGCGCCCTGTTCTGAATCGAGTCGTCGAAACTGCCTTTGTTCCCGAAAGCACTGGTGTCCATCTCCCGCTTCCTCGCTCCGCACGCTTCTACGTCAATGCGCGTGGCGGCGTTGAGCGTCGCGCTGTGCGCAGCGCTCAGCAGCGCGGGATGTTCGCATCAAGGCGAACCGTGGCAGTTGACGGACGTGAGCGGACATCTGCCCGACCTCGATTTCACGCTGACAGGCGACGACGGCCGGCCCGTCGCGGCCGATACGCTCAAGGGACGCGTATCGCTCGTCTACTTCGGCTATACGCATTGCCCCGATGTCTGCCCGGAAACGATGGGGCGTCTGATGCAGGTCATCGGCAAGCTCGGGCGGGACGCGCAGAATGTTCGCATCCTGTTCGTCAGCGTCGATCCCGCGCGCGACACACCCAGCGCGTTGCACGACTACGTCGGCGCATTCGATTCGCAGCACGCGTTCGGCCTGACGGGCACGGATACACAGATCGAGCAGATGGCAAGGCATTACCGCGTCGCGTATCAGATGGAAAAGCGCGACCCGAACGGCAATTACGAGGTGACGCACAGCTCGGCGGTCTACATCTTCGACGCACGCAATCGCGCGCGCCTGCTCGCCACGGACCACGACTCGCCCGACGTCATCGCGCGAGACGTGCGCCGTATCATTGAAGACCAATCCTGATTTCTCACAGGTTCGCCATGACACAACAAATCAAAACGCTTTCGAGGGTCCACACGCTGGTTTGCGCAGCCGCTTTCGCGTTCGTCGCCACGGGCAGCATCGCCGCGCACGCTGCCGACAGCAAGCAGGCCATCGCCGTGCAGAACGCATGGGTCCGCTGGCTGCCGAACAATCTGCCCGCCGCCGCGTACGTCACGCTGACCAACTCGAGCGACAAGGCGATCGATCTCGTCGACGTGTCGAGCGCCGATTACGGCAGCGCGATGCTGCATCAGACGGTGTCGAACGGTTCGACGCAAAAGATGGTGATGGTCGACAAGTTGACGGTACCCGCGCACGGCCAGGCGTCGATTGCGCCGGGCGGCTATCACGTGATGCTCGAAGAAGCGAAGCATAAGATCGCGCCGGGCGACACGGTGCATCTGAAGCTGCAGTTCTCCGACGGCGAAACGCTCGATGCGCCGTTCGCCGTCAAGTCGCCTTCGCAGACCAAGTAACGGCGGGTGACGAACCCGCGATGACTTTGCTCTACTGGCTCGAACCCTGGGAGCCGTCGCCGACTGTCGTAATCGTGATGCTGCTCGCCGCGCTGCTGTTCGCGCGCGGCGTGCGCAAGGCGAAGGTGTCGGTGGCGCGGCAGGTGTCGTTCTGGTTCGGGCTGGCCGCGCTCTATGTCGCGCTGCATACGCGGCTCGACTATTTCTTCGAGCATGAGTTCTTCATGCATCGCGCGCAGCATCTGGTGCTGCATCATCTCGGGCCGTTCTTCATCGCACTGTCCTATCCCGGCGCGGCGCTGCGCTGCGCGCGGGCATTCCATTCGCGTGGCGGCAACGCTACGTGCGGCCCGCGCTACAGATGCGCTGGGTGCGCGCGACGCTCGATGTTCTGTTTCATCCCGTTGTCGCCGTCGTTCTGTTCGTTGGACTGATCTATTTCTGGCTGCTCTCGCCGATTCACTTCGTCGCGATGCTCGACTGGCGGCTGTATCGCGTGATGAACTGGAGCATGGTGATCGACGGGTTGATGTTCTGGTGGCTCGTGCTCGATGCGCGGCCCGCGCCGCCTGCGCGGCTGTCGCCCGGCAAACGCGTGCTGTTGGTCGTCGCCGCGATTCCGCCGCAGATCATGCTCGGCGCGTTCATCTTCTTTTCGCCACGCGAGCTCTATCCCGTCTATTCGATCTGCGGGCGCGCGTTCACATGGCTCAGTCCGATGCGCGATCAGCAGATCGGCGGACTGTTGCTATGGATTCCAGGTTCGATGATGAGCGTGATCGGTGCCGTGCTCGCGCTGCGTCACTGGATGAGACTGTCGGCGCGAGCGCGCCTGCGTGATGAACGGCATGTGCCAGCGTCTGCCGGCACGCACATTGTCGCGCACGCTAACCGTTGATCCGTACTGAGACGCTGCAAGCGTCACGCAGAACGCATCCAGATATGCGGGATACCGTCCTCTTCGTGCACGTCTGAAATCGGCTCGAAGCCGAACGCGCCATAGAATGGCTGCAGATGCGCCTGCGCATGCAGACGTATGGGCGTGCCGGGCCACTGCGCATGGATATGCCCGAGCACCGCTTCGAGCATCGCACTGCCGAGGCCTTGTCCGCGGAAATCGGCCGTCGTCAGCACGCGGCCGATGCGAATGTCAGCGTCGTCGTTATCAGGCAGCAGCACGCGCAAATAGCCGGCCAGTTTCGCGCGCGCGCCGGACGGCTGCGCGCCGTACGCGAACAGATGCCACGCGTCGATATCGAGTCCATCGACATCGCCATACAGGCAGTTCTGCTCGATCACGAAAACGGCTGCGCGAGCGGCGAGCATGTCGTAGACCTCGACGTTCGTCAGATCGTCGAAAGCCTTCCAGCGCCATTCGATAGGAGAAGTCTCTTTGCTTTGCATACGTTGCTGCCCGGTCGTGACGTTGCCTTGGCGCGAAACCCCGCGCTGAAAAAAGAAAAGCCCCGAAATCTCGGGGCTTTTCTTTGCTTCTGGAGGCGCGAACCGGAGTCGAACCGGTCTAAACGGCTTTGCAGGCCGCTGCATAACCGCTTTGCTATCGCGCCGAAAGCGGACTACCGAACCGTACTTTGTTGCAGTTGCAACGGCTCGCAGATTTTGTGCGATGACCTGAAAAACACGACATCAGGGCCACCTGCGTTTGATGCTTCTACTGAAGCATCAAACAAAAAGGGAAGCTTGGCTTCCCCCTATGTGTGGAGCGGGAGACGAGTCTCGAACTCGCGACCTCAACCTTGGCAAGGTTGCGCTCTACCAACTGAGCTACTCCCGCATGAACCTGCGCTTTACTGCTTTACAACGCCCTGCTGACTGCTTGCCGCAAAACGCTGCTTCAAAATCTGGAGCGGGAGACGAGTCTCGAACTCGCGACCTCAACCTTGGCAAGGTTGCGCTCTACCAACTGAGCTACTCCCGCGTTTTCCTTCTACTGCTTCCTAGTGTTTCGCGCTGTTTAGTAGCGCGTGCACCGGAGAAACGAGATTATGTAGAAGCCGCCGAATCGTGTCAACTCTTTTTGTACGAGAGATTGAAAATTCTACTGATGCATCGCGCTGATGCCGCGACGTCTCAACCACTACGTCACGCCATACCACCGCGCTCGCGAATCTGCGGCCACGCAAGCTTCATGTAGTACAGCATCGACCAGATCGTGAGGAACGCGGCGAGATAGATGAGCCACAAACCCCACACGCGCGTGTCGATCGAAAACACACCGAGCGATAGCGGACCATAGAACAGCAGCATCGGGATCGCGGTCATCTGGCAGGCCGTCTTGAACTTGCCGAGTGAGTTCACTGCGACGCTCTTCGACGCGCCGATCTGCGCCATCCATTCGCGCAGCGCCGAAATCGCAATTTCGCGGCCGACGATCACAAGCGCGATCGCCGAATCCAGACGCGACAACTGTACGAGCACGAGCAAGGCGGCTGTCACCATCAGCTTGTCGGCGACGGGATCGAGGAACGCGCCGAACGCGGACGTCTGGTTCCACTTACGCGCGAGAAAGCCGTCGAACCAGTCGGTCAGCGCGGCGAGGATGAAAATCGTCGCCGCGGCCAGATTGCGGTGCGCCGGACTCAGCATCATGTCCGGCAAATAGAACACGCCCACGACGAGCGGAATCAACACTATCCGCAGCCACGTCAGGAAGATCGGGAAATTAAACGGCATGGGCAGGCGCTACGTTCTGAGATAAGAGATGCAATTGTGCCGCTTCACCGGGCGAGCCACAAGCAAGGCCCGGGCGCATGGCGCAGCGGCATACGTGGACGCTGACACGTTCAATGCAACTGACGATAAATCTGCTCGGCGAGCGCGAGCGAAATGCCCTCGACGCTCGCGAGATCGTCGATACTCGCCGCCACCACGCCGCGCAAGCCGCCAAAGCGCGCCAGCAGCCGCTGACGCCGCTTCGCGCCGACACCTTCCAGTTCCTCGAGCCGCGACGTCTGGCGCGTCTTGCCGCGCTTCGCGCGCATACCCGTGATCGCGAAACGGTGCGCTTCGTCGCGGATCTGCGCGACCAGCATCAGCGCCGCGCTTTCCTTGCCGAGTTCGAGCGCCGACCGGCCGTCCGCGAATACGAGCGTCTCGAGGCCAACCTTACGCCCTTCGCCCTTCGCGACGCCGACCAGCATGCCGAGGTCCAGCCCGAGTTCGTTGAATACCTGGCGCGCGATCTCGACCTGCCCTTTGCCGCCGTCGATCAGCACGATGTTCGGCAACAGCCCGCCCGCGGCAACGGGTTCCGCGCCTTCCGGCGCGACGGCCGGATCGGCGGCGGCTTCAGGTTGCAGCTCGGCCGCTTCGTCGTTCGCGTTCGCCGCGGCCTGCGCGACCATCTTCTCGTAGCGGCGCGTGAGCACCTGACGCATCGCCGCGTAGTCGTCGCCGGGCGTGATACCCGTGATGTTGTAACGCCGGTACTCGGACGACTGCATCTTGTGATGGTGATAAACGACGCACGACGCCTGCGTCGCTTCGCCCATCGTATGGCTGATGTCGAAGCATTCGATGCGCAGATGCGCGAGGTCTTCGCATTCGAGCGACAACGTGTCGGTGAGCGCGCGCGTACGCGATTGCTGCGAACCTTGCTCCGACAACAGCCGCGCGAGCGCGATCTTCGCGTTCTGCTCGGCCATCGCGAGCCAGGCGCGCTTCTGGCCTTGCGGCTGGCGCAACAGCGTGACCTTGTGCCCAGCCTGCTCGATCAGCAGATCGACGAGTTCGCGGCTCGCGGGCGCGTGGCTGACCACGAGCACGGGCGGCACGCGATTGCCCAGATAATGCTGTGCAATAAACGCTTCGAGCACTTCCGATTCGATGCCGGGCGTGCGGCGCGGCTTCTTGCCGGTGTCGGCGTCTGCGTCTGCGCCAGTAGCGACTTCGGGTTCTTCGCTGCTTTCCTCCGGCAAGTCTTCGTCGACACTGACGACTTCATCAGACTCCTCGCCCAGCTCCGCTTCGACATCGATCACTGTCGCAGGCTCAGCCCGCACGATTTCATCGCCATCGTCGAAACCGCCCTCTTCCGCTGTCAACGCGCTTTCGACATGCGTCGGGAAATACGCCTTGTCACCGAGATGCCGGCCGCCGCGCACCATCGCGAGGTTCACGCACACGCGCCCGCCAAGCGCGACGACGGCCAGAATATCGACGTCGCTCTCGCCGCCCACTTCGATGGCCTGTTGATGCAGCACCGTCGACAGCGAACTCATCTGATTGCGCACAGCCGCTGCCTGCTCGAACTTCAGTTCGCTGGCGAAAGCGTGCATCTTCTGCTCGAGTTCGTTCATCACTTCCGACTGCCGTCCGAGCAAGAAGCGCGACGCGTTCGACACATCGCGTGCGTAATCTTCTTCGCTGATCGCGGCAACGCACGGGGCCGTGCACCGTCCGATCTGATGCAGCAGACATGGCCGCGTGCGGTTGTTGAACACGGAGTCTTCGCAAGTGCGCAACTGGAACACGCGCTGCAGGATCTGAATGCTCTCACGCACCGCCCACGCGCTCGGGAACGGTCCGAAGTACTGGTTCTTCTTGTCGACCGAACCACGGTAATACGCCATGCGCGGGAACTGATGACCCGTCAGCTTCAGATACGGATATGACTTGTCGTCGCGAAACAGGATGTTGTATCGCGGCGCCAAAGCCTTGATCAGATTGTTCTCCAGCAACAGCGCTTCGGCTTCGGAACGCGTGACCGTCGTCTCGATCTTCGCGATCCGCGTGACCATCATTGCGATGCGCGGCGACAGCAGCGTCTTCGTGAAGTAACTCGACACGCGTTTCTTCAGGTCGCGCGCCTTGCCCACGTACAACACCGTGCCCTGCGCATCGTAATAGCGATAGACGCCCGGCATGTGCGGCAACTGGCGCAACACCTTCTTCGGGTCGAAGTCTTCGGCGACGGCTTCGGGCACGCCGGGCTTCGCGGCGGAACCGGCTGCGGGAGAGGGATCGGATCGGGTCATGCAGAATCGGATTGGGCGCCGCGTACGCACGGCGCGTCATGTGGGTGATGTGCTTGTCGGGTAGCCCGACTTTCTTGCGAAAGCCGGGCCCCCCGAGAACCGTACGTGCGAGTTTCCCCGCATACGGCTCAAATCTACAAACAAAGTTCTGTCTACAACAGAACCGGCTTAGTTACAACCAGCTTACCAGCGTGCACTTGCTGGTGGCAGTGCGGGTGGAGCAGCACCCGGTTGGACAGCGCGTCGGTACCACCATGCATCCGAAATTCCAGATGATGATCGTGCCAGCCCGTGTCGTCCGTTAGCGCACAGCCACAATGCGCGCATAGCCCGCCTTGTGACATATACAGCGTCGCCCACTGCTTTCGGTAGCGCATTTGTTCCCACATGCGCCCCTGCCGCAGGGTTTCGCCATATTGCTCCCATGTCGGATCAAAAGGATTGAACTCGCCCTTGATCCTCGTGTGCCGTTTGATAGCCATACCACTAAGCTGGTATAGCTCATTCAGCCCCCAACTACCGTCTTCGCGTACCGTACGAACCGCAAACACCCAGTGCCGGGCACCGATAGAGTGAAAGTACTTCTGTTTCACCCACACAGCGCTCTTTTGCGGGTGCCTCCGCTTCGACCACCGCCAGAGCTTCCGAAAAATCAGATGCTCCATGCGGCTGTACGTCTGCTTGGCCGAGACCGGACGGTGATACTGCGCCCATCCGCGCAACATCGGGTTCAGCAGTTGAATTAGATCCCCCTGCTTTGCCGTTTTGTTGCCGCTGATCGTTTCCGCCACCTTGCGATAGAACGCTTGCGCGTTTTTCTTGCTCGGCTTGATGAGCAGTTTTCCCGAGTACTTCCGGAAATTCCACCCAAGGAAATCGAAGCCTTCATCAATGTGGGTGATGCGCGTCTTCGCCTCAGACAGTTGCAGGCCCCGAACCGCAAGGAACGCTTCCACCCAAGGCCTGACCACGCTTTCCAGTATCTCTTTCGAGTCACCGGTAATCACGAAGTCATCCGCGTATCGCACCACATTGACCTTCAACTTCTTAGCTTTGACGATCCCAAATTTCGCACCGAGGTGCGCAACCAGTTCACGCTCCAGCCCATTCAGCGTCACATTCGCCAGCGTCGGGGAGATGATCCCTCCCTGCGGCGTACCGGCCTCAGTCGCCTGTAGCTGACCCTTGTAAATCAGGCCAGCCTTCAACCACTTCCGGAGAATTTCCCTGTCCATGGGGACATGGTTTTCCAGCCAATCGTGGTTGATGTGGTCAAAGCAGCCTTTGATATCCGCTTCCAGTACCCATCGGGACGAATCCTTCCGGGACGTGCAAGCGCGTACCTGACCCATAGCATCAGCCGTCGAACGGTTTATCCTGAACCCATAAGAGTTCGGGTCGCTCGTCGATTCCGATACCGGCTCCAACGCCAGCAGATACAGGGCCTGCATCGCCCTGTCCCGCATGGTCGGGATGCCCAGCGGGCGCTCCTTTCCATTGGCTTTGGGGATAAAGACTCTCCGTAATGGCAGAGGCTTGTATCCGCGCCGCTTCAACCTGCCGACGGCTTCCCACCGGCTTTCAGGCGAATCCCACAGTTCGCGATCGACTCCGGCCGTTCGCGCACCCTGGTTCTGCGTAACACGTCGTACCGCGTGCAGCTTTGCGGACAACGTGCGGGTCAACATCCGTTGCAGGGCTTTCACCCTGCGCCATTTGCCTTCCCGCGTCGCCTTCGCAATTCGAATCTGCATCCCTCTCACGTTCCGTTCAACCCGACGCCAATCTACGGCGTGCCAGTTGTCCAGCGCGTGGGAAAGCGCAGATCCAGTCTTTCGACCAGATACTTTCATGCTGCTCTCCTACCTTGGATTAGACCCCCGGCAGAAGGCGCATCTCCCCCAGCGGGGAAGACACACCCCGCTGGGGAACAACAGACACCTCAATATGAGCGCATGCACTCACATCTCGGACAAACACCTCAATACGGGCGCGCGCGCCCGCATCTAACCAAGTTACAGAGGGTAGTCAGCCGTCTTGCGACGGTAGACCAGACGGAAGTCTGCCCGCTTATCGCGTGAGGTAATGTCTCAACCCCTATCCGGACCGTTACAGCCCGGCATTCGCTTTCTCCGTCCTCCCATACCTGCACAATCAACAGCGTCCCTTGCGGTTCGCCTGCCAGCCGTAATGCGCTGGCAACCATACAGGCTTACCACGTTCCCGGCATGTCACACGACTGACGTAGGTTCTGCCTATCCCCCGGTGGCTTGACAACGACGTAGCCCAAATTCTAAGTGGACTAACCAGCCACGTACCTTTTGGTTAGAGCCCGATGTTCAAGCAGCTTTGGCTCCTCACTGGTAACGAGGTTTATCAGCAGTTCACATACGTTAACCCTATCAGCCAGCCTAGCTCCTCGACCCCTTTGCTGCTAGGAGTGTCCAGACCCAATCCCTCGCGGGAAAGGCCTGCCCGAAACATCCGGGGGCTACATTGTCAGAAGAGCTTCACACCCCACCGTTGCCAGTGACGCATGTCTTCCTAGGCTACTGCTGGTCGTACAGCAGGTTCACTTCCTCACCCGGACAGCAGGCGAGGCAAAACAATGACACACCGAGCTTTCGCTCGTATCGGTTCGCGAATCCATTGCCGCTGGCGGCGCAGGAATTGCATACATCACTCCACCCTGTCGGCGGAGGTGAAGCCGCTGACGGGGCGGAACCTGACGGTAATCAGGTCAATGCAATGCGAGCTCTCAGAGAATGTGCTCTACCGAGACCCGTAAGGACGAGACCCGGCAAACCTCTACCGGCTCTCGCTTCGCTACAAGAGATACCCCACTTCTGAGCAGTTGCGTCGAGGGACTCACGCCCCTTCCCGATGCTCCGCGTGGTATCTTCGCGACCGGTTAGGCTCATACAGACGCCTCCTTTGCCGCTAGTCGATGCCCCTTACGTTGGGGCTACCCGGACACGAGCGTGCGTGTCGCACTAGAATCGCCAGTTTAGAACATTCCGCCCACGCCCGAACCCAGGCGCCGCCATCATGTCTTCCGCTCCCCCTCAAGCGTTGCAGCCGTCGACGATCGCATGCGACATTTTCTGCGCGGTGATCGACAACTTTGGCGACATCGGCGTCTGCTGGCGGCTTGCGCGACAACTCGCGGGTGAGCATGACTGGCAGGTGCGCGTCTTCGTCGATGATCTGCACGCGTTTCACAAGCTCAATGCATCCGTCGATGTGAAAAGCGCGCGGCAGACGGTGGACGGCATCGTCGTCGAGCACTGGCACGAGCCGGCCCACGTGGGCGATACGCTGCAGGTCGCGGACGTCGTGATCGAAGCGTTCGCGTGCGAGTTGCCGCACGTGTACGTCGAGGCGATGGCGCGGCGCGAGCGCGTGCCCGTCTGGTTCAACCTCGAGTATCTGAGCGGCGAGGACTGGGTCGCGGACTTCCATTTGCGGCCGTCGCCGCATCCGCGTCATGCGCTGAACAAAACGTTCTTCTTCCCTGGGCTCGGCAAGGGCACGGGCGGCGTGCTGAAGGAGCGCGATCTCGACACGCGACGCGCGGCCTTCGAAGCGTCACCCGACGCGCGCGCCGCCTGGTGGCGAGCGAAGACAAGCAGCGCGCCGCCGTCGAAGGACGCCACCGTCGTCTCGCTGTTCGCCTACGAGAACCCTGCCGTCGACAGCCTGCTCGAGCAATGGCGCGACGCCGAACGCGAAATCGTTCTGCTCGTGCCCGAAGGCCGCATTTCGGGCGCCGTTGCACGGTTTTTCGGCCTGCCGTCGTTCGCGGCGGGCACGCATACGTCGCGCGGCAGCCTGCGCGCGCACGCGCTCGCGTTCACCGACCAGCCCGGCTACGACGAACTGCTGTGGGCGAGCGACATCAATTTCGTGCGCGGCGAGGATTCGTTCGTGCGCGCGCAATGGGCCGCACGGCCGTTTGTCTGGCACATCTACCCGCAAGCCGATGACGCCCATCTGCCGAAGCTCGACGCCGCCCTCGCGCACTACGCGCACGGCCTTCCCGCCGCCGCCCGCGCCGCGCTCGGCCGTTTCTGGCATGCGTGGAACGGCAACGGCACGCCCGACTGGGCCGACCTGCAACGCCACCGTCAGCTGCTAGATACACGCGCAGCCGACTGGGCGCGTGAACTCGCGTCGATCGGCGATCTCGCCGGAAATCTCGCCGAATTCGCAAAAAGTCAGTTAAAATAAGCGGTTATCCAACGGCCGACGACGCAAGCGCGGCACGGCGGCCAGACCGGCGGCGGATCGAAAGTCTGCCTTCACGGCTGTGTCAGTCAGTGCCACACGCGTACGCGCCCGCTTCGGGTAAAAGAAGCAGACGGACGAAGCACGGAACAAGGCGTCAGGGAACATCGGCGCCACTCCGGCAAGCACCGGCCCCGCTCACCGCGCACTCCAGCTCGATCTGCCTTCAGGTTGCTGAACGAGATGTCAAGCGCGCGCCGGGCGCCGAACCCGCTTACGCCGTATGCCGTTGAGCAAAAGTTGAAGCACCTTATTTCGTACAGGACAGTTTTATGAAGATCGCTCAAGAACTCCGCACCGGCAACGTGGTGATGATCGGCACCGACGCGATGGTCGTGCAGAAGGCCGAATACAACAAGTCGGGCCGTAACTCCGCCGTCGTCAAGATGAAGTTCAAGAACCTGCTGACGGGCGCGGGCATGGAAAGCGTGTACAAGGCGGACGACAAGTTCGACGTCGTCTTGCTGGACCGCAAGGAAGTCACGTACTCGTACTTCGCCGACCCGATGTACGTGTTCATGGACGCGGACTACAACCAGTTCGAAGTCGAAGCCGAAATGATGGGCGACGCGCTGAACTACCTCGAAGACGGCATGGCTTGCGAAGTTGTGTTCTACAACGAGAAGGCGATCTCGGTCGAACTGCCGACCACGCTGGTCCGCGAAATCATCTACACGGAACCGGCTGTCAAGGGCGACACGTCGTCGGGCAAGGTGCTCAAGACGGCCAAGCTGAACACCGGCTTCGAACTGCAAGTCCCGCTCTTCTGCAACATCGGCGACAAGATCGAAATCGACACGCGTACCAACGAATATCGCAGCCGCGCATAAATTTGAATCGCGCCACACTGCATTCGTCTTAAGCCCTGAGTCAACTCAGGGTTTTTGAATTAAAAAGCGCCCTTCGGGGCGCTTTTTCTTTTTTTCGCGACCGTGTATGGTGGTGGAAAACTTTACCGGCCAGTCATGCAATTTTGCCAGGTCGGCTCGCGCGGCCGGTGTTTTTAGCCCGCGCTCACGTCGGTTTTCAAGAAAGTCCGGTTGGGCACGCCTTCTGCTTACCGAATAGTTCAGGCCTATAAGGCTTTCGTACATTCGAAAACGGGAGGTTTCATGAACAACGATATCGCTGAAGGCAAGTGGAAACAGATGATCGGCAAGGCGAAAACCGCGTGGGGCGAACTCACGGACGACGAACTGACCAAGGCGGAAGGCCGCGCCGACAAGCTGGCGGGTCTGATCCAGGAGCGCTATGGCAAGACCCGCGACGAAGCGGAACTCGAAGTGCGCCGTTTCTTCGACAGCAACCGGCCCTTCTGATCGGGGTCGCGTCCAGCCCGCCACGCCTACCGGGAGGGAGCATTGGCCGCTCAAGCTCACTCATCAAGCGTCCGTGCGTGCGGCGCCGCCTACGGCGAGCCGCGTGCGTCGGGCATCCGTCCATCTGAACAGTTGCGCTCGATATGCCACATGCCCTGATTGTCGAAGACGATCCTAATAGCCTGTCAGGCCTGTCCGCGATTCTCGCCGCCGACGGATTCTCCGTCGACACCGCGATCACGCTTTCCGAAGCACGCGCAGCCCTGACACGCTTCATCCCCGACGTCGTGCTGGTCGACCTGAATCTGCCCGACGGCGGCGGGCTCGACCTGCTCCAGCATCTGCCCGCGCAGCCGCCCGGCGGCGCGTTGCCCGTGATCGTGATGACGGGCAATGCGACGGTCGAAAGCGCGATCGAAGGCTTGCGCCACGGCATCTGGGACTACCTGCTCAAGCCCGTCAACATTCCACGCCTGCGCAGCCTGCTGGCGCGCATTCCGCGTCCGTACGAACTCACCGAGGAAGTACAGACGCTGCGCGCCAAGCTGCGCCGCATGGGCCGCTTTGGGCCGATGATCGGTCGCAGCGGCGCGATCCAGCATATCTACGATTCGATCGAGCACGTCGCGCCGACAGAAGCGGCCGTGCTGATTTCGGGTGAAGCGGGCACCGGCAAGGAAGTCGCCGCGCGCACGCTGCACGAGATGAGCCGGCGCCGCAAAGGCCCGTTCGTCGTGCTCGACTGCCGCTCGGCTCAAGCCGTCGCGGGCGGGCGGCCGCTCGACAGTCTGCTGTTCGGCCACGAACGCGGCGCGTTCGGCGGCGCGGAGCAACGCGAGCCCGGTCTCTTCGAACAGGCGAGCGGCGGCACGCTTTTCATCGACGAGATCACGATGCTGCCGCGCGCGCAGCAGGAAGCGCTGCTGAGCGCGCTCGATTCGCAGACGTTCATGCGGGTCGGCGGCACGAATCAGGTGGCGACCGATTTCCGGCTGATCGCATCGACACGCAAGGCACCGCGCTCGGCCGTCGCCGAAGGCACGCTGCATCAGGATCTCGGCTTGCGCCTCGAAGCGGCCGCGCTGTCGCTGCCGCCGCTGCGCGAGCGCGGCGACGACCCTGCTCTCTTCGCGCAGGCGCTTGTCGACGAACTGAACGATGAAGCCAACGCGCGCGGTGTCGCGGATGCGACCAAGCTGATCGGGCCGAATTTCGTCCGCGAATGTCTGGCGTATGAATGGCCGGGCAATGTGCGCGAGTTGCAGGACCGCGTGCGGCGCGCGTATCACGCATCCGGCGACGTGCTGGAGACGCTGCGCGCCGACGAAGGCAACGGCGCAGGCGGCCGCGATCTGAACGGGGGCCGCGTGCAGGTCACCGTCGGCACGCCGCTCGCCGATGTCGAGGAAATGCTGATTCGCGCGACGCTCGACGCCGTCGGCGGCACGCGGCATCGCGCGGCGTCGCTGCTCGGCATCAGTCCGAAGACGCTGTACAACAAACTGCAGCGCATGCGCCTGAACTGAAGTCGCGCGTCACAAAAACAAAAAGGACGGGTTCCGATTGGACCCGTCCTTTTTTATTTCGACCGCGAGGTGAAGATCAGCCCGCGAACGCCTCGCGCAACAACGCCTGCGCTTGCTGATACTGCGGCTCGTCCATCAGTTGCGCCCACGATAGCGCGTCGCCGCGCGGCCGCATCCGTTCGAGACGCTGCCTCGATTCCTCCGACGGCATAAAGCGCAGCGCGTCGAGCACCTTGCCCGCCTCGTCGGGCTGATTGCAGATCAGCACCATATCGATACCCGCTTCGAGCGCGGCCGTCGCGGCTTGCGTCAGCGTGCCGCCCTGGCGCGCGGCTTCCATCGACAGATCGTCGCTGAAAATCGCGCCCTCGAAGCCGAGCTTCGTGCGCAGAATGTCCTGAATCCACACGCGCGAGAAACCCGCCGGCTTGCTGTCGACCTTCGGGTAAATCACATGCCCCGGCAGCACCGACGCAAGCGACAAGCCGAGCCAGTCGTACGGCGTGACGTCTTCGCCAAGAATCTCGTCGAGCGTGCGTTCGTCGACGGGCACGGCGACGTGCGAATCCGCCGACGCAAACCCGTGCCCCGGAAAATGCTTGCCGCAGTTCGCCATGCCCGCAAGCGCGAGCCCGTGATTGAGGCTCTTCGCGAGCATCGTCACGACGCGCGGATCGCGATGGAATGCACGGTCGCCGATCACCTGCGAATGGCCGTAGTTCAGATCGAGCACGGGCGTGAAGCTCATGTCGATACCGCACGCGCGCAGCTCGGACGCAAGCACGTAGCCGACGGCCGTCGTCACCTTGGTCGCGCGCAGCACGTCGTCGTCCCACAGCGTGCCGAGCTTGCCCATTGCGGGCAACACCGTGAAGCCGTCGGTGCGAAAGCGCTGCACGCGGCCGCCTTCGTGATCGACGGCGATCAGCAGATCGTCGCGTATGTTGCGGATCGCATCCGTCAGCGCGACGAGTTGCGTGCGGCTCTCGAAGTGGCGCGCGAACAGGATCACGCCGCCGGTCATCGGATGTGCGAGGCGGCGCTCGTCGTCGGCGTTCAAGGTCTTGCCGACGACGTCGAGCATCACCGGGCCAGGAGTCAGTTTCATCGGGTTCGTGAAGGAAAAAGGAAGAACGCGGCGCAGTGTTCGCGCCGCGTCGAAAGAATCAGGCAGAGGGGTCAGCAGTCTCGGCGATCACGAATGAAACCGCGTAATCGCGCTCATCGGACAAAGTCACTTTCGACGTGATGCCGCGCTCGGCCAGCCAGTCGGCGAGTTCGCCCGACGCGACGCACATCGGACGGCCGCTCGGTTCGTTCAGCGTCTGCAGTGCGCGCCACGTCATCGGCCAGCGCATGCCGAGTCCGATCGCTTTCGAGAACGCTTCCTTGACGGAGAAGCGCGTCGCGAGAAACGCGAGGCCACGCACCTGCGAGCGTGCATTGCGCGCGTGATAAATGCGCAGCTCATCGGGGCCGAGCACTTTCTCGGCGAAGCGTCCGTTGGTGCGCTCCATCACCGCCGCGACGCGGCTCACCTGAACGACGTCGGTGCCAATCCCGTAGATCGCCATACGTGTACCGTCGCTATCCGTTGTGTGCGTTGTGTGTGCCGTGCTTCGTCAGGCGCGCGCTGCGAGACGCGCGGCGACCATGATCGCCTTCATCTCGCGCACAGCGTTGTCCCAGCCCGCGAAGATCGCATGCGCGACGATCGCGTGGCCGATGTTCAGTTCGACGATGCCTTCGATCGCCGCAATCTGCTGGACGTTTGTGTAATGCAGGCCGTGACCCGCGTTGACCTTCAGTCCCAGCGACGCGCCGAACTCGACGCCGCGTACGATGCGCTCGTACTCGCGCTGCTGTTCGCTCGCGTCGTGCACTTCCGCGTAAGCGCCCGTGTGCAATTCGATCACGGGCGCGCCCGCTTCGTGCGCGGCGCGAATCTGCGCTTCGTCGGCATCGATGAAGAGCGACACGCGCGAGCCGGCGTCAGCCAGTTGCTTGCAGGCGGCACGCACCGCCTCGAAGTGCCCGACGACGTCGAGGCCGCCTTCCGTCGTGAGTTCCTGGCGCTTTTCCGGCACGAGACACACGTCGTGCGGCTGCACTTCGCATGCGATGTCGAGCATTTCCTGCGTCACCGCGCATTCGAGGTTCATGCGCGTCTTCAGTTGCGAGCGCAGCGCGCGCACGTCGGCATCGACGATATGACGGCGGTCTTCGCGCAGATGCAGCGTGATCGCGTCGGCGCCCGCCTCTTCAGCCTGCAACGCGGCGCGGATCGGATCGGGATAGGACGTGCCGCGCACATTTCGCAGCGTAGCGACGTGATCGATGTTCACGCCGAGGTCGATCACAGTCGGAGAAGTCAGAAAGAAGCTCATAGATTCTGCAGGTCGATCAGGATCTGGCGGGTCGCGAGCGGCGTGCCGCCCAGATAGGTGTTGAGCAAAAAGCGCATCAGCGTCTTGCTTTGCGCGACGGTCTGCGCTCGATGGTAATCGTCCTGCTCCATGTCGAGCAAGGTCTGTCCGATGATCACAGGCCAGTTCGAAGGATGCTCGTCGGATGCTTCGCGCACGCCGCGCTCGGGATCGAACACGTAGCGGCCTTCAGGCACCACGGCCTTGCGCGCCACCGTGCGATTGAGCGACATCGCGTAGCCGGTTTCGCGCAGCAACACGCGCTCGAACGAACGCAGCACCTGCACGGGCGGTTCGTCGTGCGCAAGGCGCGTCAGCGTGACGACGTAGTGATGGAACAGTTGCGGATGCGGATCTTCGCGCGCGAGAAACTTGACGAGCAATTCGTTCACGTAGAAGCCGCACAACAGCGCGTCGCCGGCGAGCGGCAACATGCCGCCGACCCACTCGGCGCCCGTCAGCGTGCGCATCTCGGACTTGCCGGACCATGCAAGCGATAACGGCTGGAATGTCTGCAGCACGCCGCGCAGCGCGGAATGCGGACGCTTCGCGCCCTTCGCGACGAGGGCAATGCGGCCGTGATCGCGCGACAGCACGTCGACGATCAGGCTCGTCTCGCGATAGGGATAGCTATGCAGCACGAACGCTGGCTGCTCGGAGATACGGAAGTCGGATGCTGGCGCACGCGGCACGCGCGACGTCGAACGACGGCCTGATGTCTTGCGCAGCGCGGCTTCGGCGTGATCGCCGCCTTCGCCGAAGTCATCGCCGTCCTGGCGCGATGCGCTGCGTTTCGTCGAACGTGCGGGACGCGCCGGCTTTGCGCGGGGCGGCGGCGCGAACGAAGCCGGCTGCTCGTCGTGAGCGGAGGCGTCGTCGGAATCGGCGTCGGGTTGTGTTTCGTTCGGCGGCGTCATCCACGCGTCAGATTGGGTGTCCGGTGCGCCGTCATTCGTAACCATAGGCGCGGAGTCCGGCTTCATTGTCGGCCCAGCCACTCTTCACCTTGATGAACGTCTCGAGATACACGGGGCCGTCGAACAGCTTCTCCATGTCGAGGCGCGCTTCCGTACTGATCTGCTTCAGCTTCGCGCCCTTCTGGCCGATGATCATCGCCTTGTGCATATCGCGCTCGACGAGGATCGTCGCGAAAATGCGGCGCAAGCGCCCTTCCGTCTCGAACTTGTCGATCAGCACCGTGCTCGTGTACGGCAGTTCGTCGCCTGTCCAGCGGAACACTTTCTCGCGCAGGATTTCGGCGGCGAGGAAGCGCTCACTGCGATCGGTCAGATCGTCTTCGCCGTAGATCGGCTGGCCTTCGGGCAGATACGGCTTGACGGTCGCCAGCAGGCGCTTGATGTCGTCGGGATTCTTCGCCGACAGCGGCACGATTTCCTTGAACTCGCGCAGCGCGCTCATCTGCTGCATGAACGGGAACAGCGAATCCTTGTCGTTTACGCGGTCGAGCTTGTTCGCGATGAGCAGCGTCGGCGCGGATTTCGGGATCAGGTCCAGCACCTTCTGGTCGTCGGGGCCGAAGCGGCCGGCTTCGATCACGAACAGCACGGCATCGACGGAAGACAGCGTCGATGTCACCGCGCGATTCAGCGAGCGGTTCAACGCGCTGCTGTGACGCGTCTGGAAGCCGGGGGTGTCGACGAACACGTACTGCGCGTCGTCGATCGTGTTGATGCCCGTGATGCGATGGCGGGTCGTCTGCGCCTTGCGCGACGTGATGCTGACTTTCTGGCCGACGAGCGCGTTCATCAGCGTCGACTTGCCGACGTTCGGGCGGCCGACGATTGCGACCATGCCGCAGCGAAAACCAGTGGGAGTGGGAGCGTTCATATTCGTACTACGGCAGGTTCGTGTGGACGCGCGTCAGGTCGAGCGCATCCACGTCGTATAGCGTTCAATGACCGGCATCGGCCACGCGGGTGTGCACCGCGCCGGCGACGCCGGGTTCGAGATCGCCCGCGCTTGCGCCGGGAGCGGCCTCGCGGGCGCGCGACGCGGTTTTGTCCGCGCCGCGAGTGTTGGTGTCGGGTTTTTCGGCGTGCTTTTCCGCAGATTTGTCGGCGGGTTTGTCCGACGCCTTGTCAGCCGATTTTTCGACAGGCTTCTCAGGCGTCTTTTCCACTGCACGCGCCGGCGTGTCGGGCTTGTCCTGGCTTTGGCGCTCTGCCGGACGGTCGGCCAGTTTCAATACCGTTTCCGGTTTGTCTGCCACGCGCGTGGCGCGCTCGGCCTTGTCGCCGCTCGCGGATTCCTGGCTGTACTCGACATGCGCCGCGCGTATGACCGCGAGCGGCGCCGCCGCAGCCACCTGTCCCGCCGACGGCACCTCGGGCGTCACCGGCTTCGCCTCGGCGGCGCGTGAGGCTCTATCTGACCTGCGCGTATCGGGCGCACGCAGATCGAGCGCCGCCTGAACGCCTGTCACGCCCGGCACGATTTCGGACTCGGCCTGCTTGGCCGCGCGCGCGCTCTTCGAGCGCTTCGGCTTGGCCACCATGGCGGGCGCCGCCGCCATCACCTCGTCGAGCGCCTTCTTCGCCGCGGCCTGCTCGGCAGCACGACGGCTCGCGCCTGAACCGGAAACCTTTACGTCCAGCTTCGGCACGGTGCACTCGACTTCGAACTGCTGATTGTGCGCCGCACCATGCGTGGCGACGACGGTATAAGTCGGCAACGGAATCTTGTGGCCTTGCAGATACTCTTGCAGCAAGGTCTTGGCATCCTTGCCGAGGGTGCGTGGGTCGATGTGATCGAGAATCGGCACGTACAGGCGCTTGATGACCGTCTGAGCCGCGTCGAACCCGCTATCGAGAAAGATCGCGCCCAGAATGGCTTCCAGCGTGTCAGCGAGAATCGACGGGCGGCGGAAACCGCCGCTGCGCAATTCGCCTTCGCCGAGCCGCAGGCTCTCGGAAATATTCAGGGCCTGAGCAATCTCGTACAGCGACTGTTGCTTGACCAGATTCGCGCGAACGCGGGACAGATCACCCTCGTCCAGCTTCCCGAAACGTTGGAACAAAAGCGCAGCCACCGCGCAATTCAGAACGGAGTCGCCGAGAAATTCCAGCCGCTCGTTATGCGTGGCACTGTGACTGCGGTGAGTTAAAGCCTGACGCAACAATTCCGCATTGCGAAATTCGTAGCGCAAACGGCTTTCCAACGGAGATAGGGGCATGTGCAGAGTATAACGCGGGCGCACCACGGGGCGGAGAGTGTGAGCCTCGCAGCCCCGGCGCCGAAAAAGCGTGTTGTAGCGACGTTACCGCGCGTTGTTAAAGTAGCGTGATAACACGTCGCGCTCGATGCGCGACGTGTTGCGCGGGTTCAGCGCGCATCGTCTTGCGATGCGCGAGTGGCGATCAATGGAAGCCGCCGATGCGTTTCAAATTGCTGAAGTTCATCCAGATGAAGAACGCGCGACCGACGATGTTCTTGTCCGGTGCGAAGCCCCAATAGCGGCTGTCGGCACTGTTGTCGCGGTTGTCGCCCATCATGAAGTAGTTACCCGGCGGCACCTTGCACGTGACACCGCGTGCGTCGTACTTGCAGTTATCTCGATAAGGGAAGTCTTCCGCGCCGACGATGAACGGCGGCACGGCCGGGTTATTGAGAATGCGGTTCTTGCGCCCGTCGAGGTCTTCTTCGAACTGCTTTGCGTAGCCGATGCGCTCTTCATCGAAGTAATCGGGCAGCGGTGTTTCGGGCACGGGCTTGCCGTTGATCGTGAGCTGCTTGTCCTCGTACGAGACGACGTCGCCAGGCAGGCCGATCACGCGCTTGATATAGTCGACCGATTCATCCTTCGGATAGCGGAACACGACGACATCGCCACGTTGCAGCGGACGGCCTTCCGTGACCTTCGTATTCGTGATGGGCAGACGGATGCCGTAATCAAACTTGTTGACGAGGATGAAGTCGCCGACGAGCAGCGTCGGCACCATCGAACCAGACGGAATCTTGAACGGCTCGACGACGAACGAACGCACGACGAACACGACGAGAATCACCGGGAAAAAACTCGCCGTGTATTCGAGCCACCACGGCTGGCGAAGCTTTTCGTCACGCAGGCGCGCGCGTGTGGCGGGCGCATTCTCATCGGCGAAGCGTTCGCCGACGCGTGCCTGCTGATTGTCGAACTCGGCGACGGCGGCTTCCGCCGCGCGGCGCCGCTTTGGCAGGAAAACCAGTTTGTCCGCGACCCATGCCACGCCCGTAAAGATCACGAGCACAAAAAGAATCAGCGCAAAATTCATAAGGTTCCAGTTCTTAGTCTTATTTGTCTTCGACGCGCAGAATCGCGAGGAAAGCCTCTTGCGGAATCTCGACGGAGCCGACCTGCTTCATCCGCTTCTTACCTTCCTTCTGCTTTTCCAACAGCTTCTTCTTACGCGTAATGTCGCCGCCGTAGCACTTTGCCAGAACGTTCTTACGAAGTGCTTTGATGTTCTCGCGCGCAATGATGTGCGCGCCGATGGTTGCCTGGATGGCGACGTCATACATTTGACGCGGAATGATTTCACGCATCTTCGCAGCGACTTCGCGGCCGCGATATTGGCTCTGAGAACGGTGAACGATCACCGACAACGCGTCGACCTTGTCGCCGTTGATCAGCATGTCGACCTTCACGACGTCCGACGCGCGATATTCCTTGAACTCGTAGTCCATCGACGCGTAGCCGCGCGACACCGACTTCAACCGGTCAAAGAAGTCGAGCACGATTTCGCCCATCGGGATCTCGTACGTCAGCTGAACCTGGCGGCCGTGGTACTGCATGTTGATCTGCGAGCCGCGCTTTTGCGTGCACAGCGTAATCACCGCGCCGACATAGTCTTGCGGCATGTACAGGTTCACGGTGACGATCGGCTCGCGCACTTCTTCGATCTTCGACGGGTCCGGCATCTTCGCCGGATTCTCGACCGTCATGATCGAGCCGTCACGCTGCACGACTTCATAGACCACGGTCGGCGCGGTGGTGATCAGATCCATGTCGAACTCGCGCTCCAGCCGCTCCTGGACGATCTCCATGTGCAACAGACCGAGGAAGCCGCAACGGAAACCGAAGCCGAGCGCCTGGGACACTTCCGGCTCGTACATCAGCGAAGCGTCGTTGAGCTTGAGTTTTTCCAGCGATTCGCGCAGCGCGTCGTACTGGTTCGCTTCAACGGGGTAGAGACCGGCGAACACCTGCGGCTTCACTTCCTTGAAGCCGGGCAGCGGTTCGGCTGCCGGACGCTTGACGATGGTGACGGTGTCGCCGACCTTCGCCGCCGTCAGTTCCTTGATGCCGGCGATGATGAAACCCACCTGCCCTGCCGACAGCTCTTCCAGATTCTTCGATTTCGGCGTGAACACGCCGACGTGTTCGACGGGATATTCGGCGCCCGTCGCCATCATCCGGATCTTGTCTTTCGGACGCAGCGTACCGTTGACGATACGCACCAGCATCACGACGCCGACGTAGTTATCGAACCACGAGTCGATGATCAGCGCCTGCAGCGGCTCGTCCGTGCTGCCCTTCGGCGGTGGCACTTTCGCGATCAGCGCTTCGAGCACATCCTGGACGCCCAAGCCCGTCTTCGCGCTGCAATGCGTGGCGTCGGTGGCGTCGATGCCGATCACGTCTTCGATCTCGGTGATTGCGTTTTCGGGGTTCGCGGCCGGCAGGTCGATCTTGTTGAGCACGGGCACAACTTCCACGCCCAGTTCGATGGCCGTGTAGCAGTTGGCGACCGTTTGCGCCTCGACGCCCTGACTCGCGTCGACGACCAGCAGCGCGCCTTCACACGCGGAGAGCGAACGGCTGACTTCGTACGAGAAGTCGACGTGCCCGGGCGTGTCGATCATGTTCAGGTTGTACAGCTTGCCGTCGCGCGCGCGGTACGACAGCGCGGCAGTTTGTGCCTTGATGGTGATGCCACGCTCGCGTTCGAGGTCCATCGAGTCGAGGACCTGCGATTCCATCTCGCGGTCCGACAGACCGCCGCAAAGCTGGATGATGCGATCGGCGAGCGTCGACTTGCCATGGTCGATGTGCGCAATGATCGAAAAGTTACGAATATGATCCATTCAGTGCCGATCAAGCGAAAAAGGCGCGCTCTGACGATAGCGGAGCACGCCTTGTAAGTAAGTGAAAAACCTATCTATTTTAGCCGAAAAGGGGGTCGGCGGGCGGGACTTACGGGTAGCGGGCGTTATTCGTGCTATCTGGCCGCCCGCTTTCGGCCTGCAGGTTCGATAGCGCGTCGGCTGTGTTCACCGTGGCGGCGTTGCGTGATGCCCCGCCAGCGCCACACGGACCCGCGCTTCGTCGAGATGGTAATGACACAACTCGACGCCCTCATGAACCAGCACGGGAACCCAATCGTTGTAGCGCGCTTCGAGCGAAGGATCGGCGTCGATGTCGATCACTTCGAGTTGCGCGCCGAACTCTGCCAGCAAAGGCGCGAGCGCGGCGCGCATGTCGTCGCAGAGGTGGCACCACGCGCGTCCGTAGAGCGTGAGCGATGCCACCGCGTTGACCACGTCGCTTACTTCTGCGGCGCGCGCGGGCGAACGGGCACGAACTGCGTGTTTTCGCCGCGACGGACCAGCAGCGCGACCATCTTCGACGGGTCGAGATGCGCAGTCACTTCGTCGAACTGCTTCGCGCTCGTGACGTCCGTGTCGCCGACACGCAGAATGATATCGCCGCGCTGCAGGCCGACACGCGCGGCCGGACCGTCGACGGCATCGACCTGGACGCCGTTGCGCAGCTTGAGCGTCTTCATCTGGTCGGCCGGAATGTCGCTGACGGCCACGCCCAGCGCGTTCGATGCGCGCGGCTTCGGCGTCGGCGCCTTCTTCGGGTCGACCTTCGCCGTCTTGTCGGGCTGCATTTCGGCCACAGTCACAGGCAATTCGCGCGTCTGGCCCTTGCGCCACAGCGTGATCGTCGCCTTCGTGCCCGGCTTGGTGTCACCGACCATGCGCGGCAGGTCGGTCGCCGTATCCACATTGTGGCCGTTGAACTTCAGGATGATGTCACCCGGCTGCACGCCAGCCTTATCCGCCGGACCGCCCGGCTCGACGCTGCTGACGAGCGCGCCCTGCGCTTTCGGCAGACCGAGCGAATCGGCCACGTCCTTCGTCACTTCGCCGATCGCGACGGCAATCCGGCCACGTGTAACCTTGCCCGACGTTTTCAGCTGCTCGGCCACGCGCATCGCTTCGTCGATGGGAATCGCGAACGAGATGCCCATGAAACCGCCCGTGCGGCTATAAATCTGCGAGTTGATACCGATCACCTCGCCCTGCATGTTGATCAGCGGGCCGCCCGAGTTGCCGGGATTCACGGCGACGTCGGTCTGGATGAACGGCAGATAGTCGCCCGTGTCGCGCCCCTTCGCGCTGACGATACCCGCAGTCACCGTGTTCTCGAGACCGAACGGCGAACCGATCGCGACGACCCATTCGCCGACGCGCACCTTGTTCGAATCGCCGATCGGCACGGTCGGCAGATTCGTCGCGTTGATCTTCACGACGGCCACGTCCGTGCGGTCGTCGACGCCAATCAGCTTGGCCTTGAACTCGCGCTTGTCGGTGAGCGTGACGTAAATCGTGTCCGCGTCATCGATCACGTGCGCGTTGGTCATCACGTAGCCATCCGCCGACAGGATGAAGCCCGAGCCGACGCCGCTGTTCTGCTCGGAATCGCTGCCGCCGCTATCCGGCGCCTGGTCCTGGTCGCTGTTGCCGCCACGCGGCGAATTCGGAGAATTCGGCGTACCCGGCGATTGCGGCGACTGCGGCGACTGCGGGGAGTTAGGCATCGGAATGCCGAAGAAACGCCGGAAAAACTCCGACATGTCGCCGTCGTCCATGCCGGGCGGCAAGCCCCGCGTGGTATTGGTGACGCGCGCCGTGGTGCGGATGTTGACGACGGCCGGCCCGACCTTGTCGACCAGATCGGTGAAATCGGGCAGATTGGCAGCAGGCGCCGCCGACGCCGCATGCGGCGCGAGGGGCAGGCAAGCCACCAGTACTGCGGCCGCGAAGAATTTGCGCACCGAAAGAATCGTCATGTCGTAGGGGACCGAAGGATTACCTGGAAGGCTTGTATTCTATGGCAGCCGCAAATTGCTGCAACGTGGTCTGAGGCACTTCCCCGAGCAAGGTGATCCAGAAATCGCCGCGCCGCTTGACCAGCACGTGCGTCGCGCCGCTACTTCCCGCGCCTTCCTTGCGGGTGCTCTTTTCGACCGGCTCGACGAAGATCGAAATCGCGGCGAGACCGTCAGAGAACACCATCTGGTCGACGGGAATGGGCGGATTGGATGGATCGTGCGCCGCCATCGGCCGGCGCAGCTCGCGAATCTTGCGGAAACCCGCGACGGGAGACGTGACCTGCCAGCCCTGCGCTTCCATATCGACAGGCTCGACGGGCGGGCGTACCACCGTCCAGCCCGACGTGTTTTTAATACCGCTGGCGATCGGCGCCTTGTCCACGGGCACACCGATGCGAATCTGCGAAAACGACATCTGCTCGAGCACCTGACCGCTCGGGTCGAGCGTCTGCGCGCGTAGCAGCAGCCCCGTTTTCGTATCGGCCCACAGCTTGTAGGCGAAGCGGTTCGCGTCTTTCGGATCGAGTTCGATGACCTGGCTGTCGACGCCCGCCACGCGGTCCGTGCCTAGCATCTTCGGCTCGTAGACGGTCAGGACCTGCTCGCCGCTCGCCGACATCAGCGCCGGGAACGAGTCCTTGTTCTGCCGTTTTTCGACGACGCACAGATGCCGCTCCGGCACGAACGTGTACAGCTCGTCGTTGTGGCGCAGGATCTTGCGCGGCGCGCCGTCGAGGCTTTCGAGCGATTCGAACTCGCCGTCGTTACGCGTCGCGTAGTGGGCAATACGCGACGACTGCACGAAGTTGCCGCGCTGATAGAGGAACGTGCCTTCGTAGTTCTGCTGCTGCGCAGCCTGATGAACCCGGTTCAACAGTTCCGCCGCGCTGTGCCGGGTGGCAGAGTCGTCGGTTTGCGCGTAGGTGCGCGACGTGGCGGACAACATCACGGCTGCACAGAACAGAAATGCCGGCAGCCGCCCCCAGATAGTCGTTTTTTTCAACCGCAGACTCTGCATCAGACTAGTGGCCCTGCGTGGTCAGAGAAGCCGCGCGGAGCAACGGCATCGAACCCGATACAACGGGTTGAAGGCCGAACTGTTGATGCGCTTCCAGATATTGGTCGAGGCTCGCGTCACGGATGATGTTGCCGTCCGATCCATTGGCTTGAGCCGTGGTCGCGGCGGGCATCGAGGCCATCGCCACGCGCTGCACCGAGTCCCCATGCGGCGCCACCGAGGCGACCTGCGTCACGCCCGTACCGACGCCCGAGAGCTGCGGCATCACGATCCACGTCAGCGTCGCGGCGGCAGCCGCCACAGCGAACGCCGGGATCACCCGGCGGCGCAGCGCCAGCAGACGGCGCGTTGCCGGCACGGAAATCGGCGCCAGCACATGCGCCTCGCTTTCGAAGCGGGCCGCGAAACCGTTCAGAAACGCGCTGCTCGTTGCCGGGCTGACGGCCAGATCGTCGGAACGCAGTGCGTCCCCGATCAGGTGATAGCACGACCATGTCGCGCAGTCTTCACGACCCAGCGCGGCCAGAATTGTGTTTGGATGCTCGCCGTCGAGCAGTTCGCCGTCGACAAAAGCCGACAGACGCTCGCCTTGCGAGTTCGCTTGCGCATTCGATTGCATTGGCATCGAAACCGACCCCATGATGCTCCCCATCTTTACAGACACCCCGTAGTGACACCACTTAACCCAGAGACTGCGCCGCTGTCCGCGAGGACCGGCTGGCTGCTGTGTCGAACAGCTGCTACCAGCGCTTGCCTTCGGGTGTGTCAAGCAGCGGACGCAATTTTGCCGCAATGGCCTCACGAGCGCGGAAAATTCTTGATCTGACGGTGCCGATCGGGCAACCCATCATTTCAGCGATTTCCTCGTAGCTCAGACCTTCAATTTCACGAAGAGTTATGGCGGTGCGCAGTTCTTCCGGTAAAACCGCCATCGCAGCATTGACAGTCTCAGCGATCTGTTTGCTCATCAACATCGACTCGGGCGTGTTGATATCCCTTAGTTGGTCGGCGTCCGAGAAAGTTTCAGCTTCTTCTGCATCTGCTTCCGTCGAAGTGGGCGCTCGCCGGCCCTGGGTCGCAAGGTAATTCTTGGCCGTGTTGACGGCAATCCGGTACAACCACGTATAGAACGCGGACTCGCCGCGGAATTGGGGCAGCGCCCGGTATGCCTTGATGAAGGCATCCTGGGCCACATCCTCGACCTCAGCGGGATCCCGCACGAGGCGCGAGATCAGGCGGATGATCTTGCGGTGGTACTTGGCGACCAGCAGCTCGAACGCGGCCTTGTCGCCATTCTGGACGCGCTCAACCAGCACCTGATCTATTTCTTTTTCGCTCACCTGATAAATCCGTTAACTTTTGCGCGTGTAGCGGGGCACCATTGTAGCGTCCCCTCCACCGCGGCACGTTACGCCCGTAACAGCCGTTACAGTCTTTACAGCCAAGGCGCCCGGCCCGCCCCGCCAGGCCCGCGTTCAGACGTGCGCGCTGTGTCTCGCCAGTACGGCGATCTCGCGAAAAGCGCCGCGCCCGGCCATGTCGGCCGCGATCAGAAGCCGATGCAGCTTACCGCCATCTTCCTTGAGCCACAGCATCAGCAGGCTGTCGCTCCACTGGCTGCATCCAACGATACGGCCCTGAGCGCGTAATATTCCCGCCCGGTTCCAGACAGACAGTCCTTCCGGCCCGATTTTAAGGGCGCCCGGCTGATTGCGCGCATGACGGGCCGCTGACGCCGCCAGAATCGCGAACACGGCCGCGGCACCCACAACCGTCCAGGCAACGCCGAAGCGAGGCGCAATCGTCATGCAGACAGCCGCCACGGCAAAAGCGATGAAAAGAGCCGTCGCCAGATACAACGCGGCGGACCGCCGCAACGCTATGCGCTGCGAGGGTCCGCCGTTCACTGCGGTATCGGAAGCATGCGCCGACGTAGCCGGCAGCGACGCTATCGCCGTCAAATGCTTAGAAGCGCTTGAAAACCAGCGTGCCGTTCGTGCCGCCGAACCCGAACGAGTTCTTCAGCGCGACATCGATCTTCATCTCCCGCGCGGTGTTCGCGCAGTAGTCGAGATCGCATTCCGGGTCCTGGTTGAAGATGTTGATGGTCGGCGGCGACACCTGATGATGCACGGCCAGCACCGTGAACACCGACTCCAGGCCGCCCGCGCCACCCAACAGGTGACCCGTCATCGACTTCGTAGAGTTCACGACGATCTTCTTCGAGTGATCGCCGAATGCGCGCTTGATGCCCGTGGTTTCAGCCAGGTCGCCAAGCGGCGTCGACGTGCCGTGCGCGTTCAGGTAGTTCACCGAGTCAGGGTTAACGCCCGCGTTTTTCATCGCCGCGAGCATGCAGCGGCGTGCGCCGTCGCCGTCTTCCAACGGCGCCGTCATGTGATACGCGTCGCCACTCATGCCGTAGCCGCTGACTTCCGCGTAGATCTTCGCGCCGCGCGCCTTCGCGTGTTCGTACTCTTCGAGCACCATCACGCCCGCGCCCTCGCCGAGCACGAAACCGTCGCGGTCCTTGTCCCACGGACGGCTCGCCGTCGCCGGATCATCGTTACGCTGCGACAGCGCGCGCGCCGCCGCAAAGCCGCCGATACCCAGCGGCGAAACGGTCGATTCCGCGCCGCCCGCGATCATCACGTCGGCGTCGCCGTATTCGATCAGGCGCGAGGCCTCGCCGATGCAATGCAGACCCGTCGTGCATGCCGTCACCATCGACAGGTTCGGGCCCTTGAGACCGAATTTGATCGACAGATGGCCGGAGATCATGTTGATAATCGACGCAGGCACGAAGAACGGCGAAATACGGCGCGGGCCGCGGTTCAGCAGTTCCGTTTGCGTGACTTCGATCATCGGCAGGCCGCCGATGCCCGAACCGACCACCACGCCGACACGCTCCGCGTTCGCTTCGGTGATTTCGAGCCCGCTGTCCTTCATCGCCTGGAAGCCTGCAGCCACGCCGTAGTGGATGAACGTATCCATGTGGCGCGCTTCCTTGGCGGGGATGTAGTCTTCGATATTGAAGCCTTTCACCTCGCCGGCAAAACGCGTGGAGAAGTTCGACGCGTCGAACTTCGTGACGTTGGCGATGCCGGACTTGCCGGCGACCAGATTGGCCCAGCCGTCGGCAACATTATTGCCAACAGGCGAAATAAGCCCCAGGCCTGTAACAACAACACGACGACGGCTCACGGTAACCCCTTTTCCATAGATGACAAAACAAAAGCCACAGCAGCGTACAGGAAAGTGCCCTGTGAGCCCTGTGGCTGTTTAACCTGACGATCGCGCTGACCAGGGCGCTGACGAATACGCTGACCGGTGCACTGGCGGTGACGCCAGAACATGCACCAGTAAGCGCAATGGCGAAAGAGCCGACCTTTGCTGCATCGGCCAGTGCGCCTTGAACGACGCCGTCAGGCTTGCGCGCATGCGCATCGGCATTGACGCCTGCCCTCGTTGCACCGACGGGCGGCGCGACAGGGCCGCCGGTACGACGGACGCTGCGTTTTTCACAGCAGCCGAAGCAACCGGCCAGGCGCGAATGGCCTTAGGCCTTGACGTTAGCGCGAGCGTAGTCGATCGCTTGCTGAACCGTCGTGATCTTCTCGGCTTCTTCATCCGGAATTTCCATGCCGAATTCGTCTTCGAGAGCCATCACCAGCTCGACCGTGTCGAGCGAGTCAGCGCCGAGGTCGTTCACGAACGATGCTTCGTTCTTGATTTCCGCTTCGGCAACACCGAGTTGTTCTGCAACGATCTTCTTGACGCGCTGTTCGATATTGTCCATTACCCCTCCAAGGGAAAAAAGTTCATAAATACAGGTGCGCGCATTTTATCAGGTTTGCATCTGTAAAAAAGCGACGCACAAGGTTGCTGTAGAGCCGTTTAAATCCGCACTTCGAATGGCTTCAAGGCGCGGATAGTAACCGAATTCGATTACGACATATACATGCCGCCGTTCACGTGCAACGTCGTGCCGGTGATATAACCGGCCTGCGGCGATGCGAGGAACGTCACGGCGTGTGCGATATCTTCCGGGCTGCCGAGACGGCCGAGCGGAATCTGCGCCTTCAGCGCGGTTTGCTGTTCTTCGGGCAGCGTCTTGGTCATGTCGGTGTCGATGAAACCCGGCGCGACACAGTTCACCGTGATGCCGCGGCTGCCAATTTCACGAGCGAGCGCACGCGTCATGCCCGCCACGCCCGCTTTCGCTGCGGCGTAGTTCACCTGCCCAGGATTGCCCGCCGAACCGACCACCGACGTGATGTTGATGATGCGGCCGCCGCGCGCCTTCATCATCGGGCGCAGCACTGCGCGCGACAGACGGAACACCGACTTCAGGTTCGTGTCGATGACGGCGTCCCAGTCGTCGTCCTTCATGCGCATCGCGAGTTGGTCTTGCGTGATGCCCGCGTTGTTCACCAGCACGTTGAGCACGCCGAATTCCTTCACCGTGCCGTCGATCAGCGCTTCGGCCGCCGCCGCGTCGTTGACGTTGAGCACTGCGCCGCGGCCGTTCAGACCTTCGGCCTTGAACGCTTCCGTGATCGCATTCGCGCCGCTTTCGCTCGTTGCCGTGCCGATCACCGTCGCGCCCTGACGCGCGAGTTCGATCGCGATTGCGCGGCCGATGCCACGCGAAGCGCCCGTTACGATCGCAATCTGTTTATCGAGAGTCTTTTCCATCGTAGCTTTCCACAGTGCCCTGCACATGCAGGGCTGTTCAATTCTTTGCTGCCTTCAACCAGACGTTCAGGCCGTGACGACTTTTACCACTTCGTCTAGCGAAGCCGGATCGACGATCGACGCGCCGACCAGATTGCCGTCGATACGCTTGGTCAACCCCGCGAGCACCTTGCCCGGACCGCATTCGATCACGTGCGTAACGCCCTGCTTGCCGATCGACTGCACGCATTCGACCCAGCGCACAGCGCCGGCCGCCTGACGTACCAGCGCATCCTTGATGCCAGCCGGCTCGTTGACGATGGCCACATCGACGTTATTGACGACGGGAATGGACGGCACCTGCACGTCGACGCTCGCCAGATACTCGCGCAGCTGATCCGACGCGGGCTTGAGCAGCGACGAATGGAACGGCGCGGATACGGGCAGCGGCAGCGCGCGTTTCGCGCCCTTCGCCTTGGCGACTTCGCACGCCTTCTCAACGGCCGCCTTGTGACCCGCGATCACGACCTGCGCGGGCGCATTGAAGTTGACGGCTTCGACGACACCCGCCACGGATGCTTCCTTGCACACTTCGCGCACGGTGTCATCGTCGAGGCCGAGAATCGCGGCCATGCCGCCCTGACCGACGGGCACCGCGTTCTGCATCGCCTGCGCGCGGAAACGCACGAGCGGCACAGCGTCGCGGAACTTCAGCGCGCCAGCGGCGACGAGCGCCGTGTATTCGCCCAGGCTATGGCCGGCCACGATTGTAGGCGCAGGACCGCCTGCCGCCTGCCATGCGCGAAAGATCGCGTAAGCAGCCGTCAGCATCACAGGTTGGGTATTGGTGGTGAGGTTCAGGTCTTCGGCCGGGCCTTCGGCGATCAGCTTGCCGAGGTCCTGGTCGAGCGCGTCGGACGCTTCCTGGAGGGTTTCGCGCACGATCGCATTGTCGGCGAACGCGTTGAGCATGCCGACCGACTGCGAGCCCTGCCCCGGAAAAACGAACGCAAATTTCATATCGTCCCCAATTCGATGAGTTCAAATGTGCGTGACGCGCACACGACGTGCGCTGCCACTTGAGGCGGCGCTCCAGGCGCCGCCGCGCGCGGTCGTCAGAAACGGATGACCGACGCGCCCCATGTAAAGCCGCCGCCGACGCCTTCGATCAGCACGTTATGGCCGCGCTGGATGCGTCCGTCGCGAACGGCCACGTCGAGCGCGAGCGGAATCGACGCCGCCGACGTATTGCCGTGCTCGTGCACGGTGACGACCATCCGCTCCTGCGGCAGGCCGAGCTTGCGGCACGTGCTCTGCATGATGCGGATATTGGCCTGGTGCGGAATCAGCCAGTCCACCTGCTCGGGCTTGAGATCCGCCTTCTGCAGCGCTTCGACCGCGACTTTCTCGAGCACGTTGACGGCGAGCTTGAACACCGCCTGACCGTCCATGTGCAGGAACGCACTGCCTTGCACGATGCCGCCGTTCACATTGCCCGGCGTGCAAAGGATGTTCGAATGGCTGCCGTCAGCGTGCAACGCGCTCGACAGCACGCCCGGCTCGTCCGACGCCTGCAGCACGACAGCGCCCGCGCCGTCGCCAAACAGCACGCAGGTGGTACGGTCGTTGAAATCGAGGATGCGTGAGAACGTTTCAGCACCGACCACCAGCGCAGTACGATGTTGCCCGCTTCGGATGAAACTGTCAGCCGTCGCAACGGCATAGGCAAAACCTGAGCACACGGCCTGCACGTCAAAGGCGGCGCCATGATTCTTGATGCCCAGCTTGTTCTGCAGCAGACATGCCGTGCTCGGAAACACGAAGTCCGGCGTCGACGTGGCGACGATGATGAGGTCGATAGATTGCGGATCGACGTCGGCCGCTTCGATCGCGCGTTGCGACGCGAACAGCGCGAGGTCGCTGGTAGTGACATCAGGTTCGGCGAAGTGACGCGCATGGATGCCCGTGCGGGCCACGATCCATTCGTCGCTCGTCTCGACGCCTTGCTTCGCGAGACGATCAGCCAGTTCCTGATTGGAAACGCGGTTGGGCGGCAGATAGCTGCCCGTGCCCAGCACGCGGGAATAGGTAGTGGATTGAGCCATTATGTCTTCGAGGATTGTGCGCTGTAGGGCTCGGCCGGCTGTCCGGACACCGGACCCGCGATCGGGCTCGCCATCTGGCTCGCGGAGCCCGCGCCGCCGGCCTCGTGTTTCGCCTGTTCGAGTGAACCCGCGTTCTCCTCCATCGCGCGGGCAAGACGTTCGAGAACGCCATTTTTGACGGCATCATACCCGCGTTTGATGGCCCACTCAAACGCGTAGGCGTCAGCCGAGCCGTGGCTCTTGATCACGAGCCCGCGCAGGCCGAGCAACGCGGCGCCGTTGTATTGCCGGTGATCGACGCGTTTCTTGAAACGCAGCAGCACGGGCAGCGCCAGCACCGCCATCACCTTGGTCAGCCACGAACGGCCGAATTCTTCCTTGATTATGTCGGACAGCATCTGCGCGAGCCCTTCCGACGTCTTCAGCGCAACGTTACCGACGAAGCCATCGCAGACGATCACGTCGACGGTGCCTTTGTAGATATCGTTGCCTTCCACGTTGCCGCGGAAATTAAGCGTACTGCTACGCAGCAGTTCGCCCGCACGTTTGATCGTTTCGTTGCCCTTGATGACCTCTTCGCCGATATTCAGGAGCCCGATGCTCGGACGCTCCTTGCCTTCGACGGCAGAAACCAGCGCGTGCCCCATCTCCGCGAACTGCAGCAGATGCTGCGGCTCGCAATCGACGTTCGCGCCGAGGTCGAGCATCGTCGTGTAGCCGGTGGGATTGGGCAAGGCAAACGCGATCGCCGGACGTTCGATGCCCGGAAGCGTTTTAAGGACATAGCGGGAAACGGCCATCAGCGCGCCGGTGTTGCCGGCGGAGACGCAGGCCTGCGCCTCGTCGTCCTTGACGCGGTTGAGCGCCACGCGCATCGACGAGTCCTTCTTCTTGCGAAGCGCGACTTCGACGGGATCGTCCATGGCGACGATCTCGGACGCGGGTACGACCGTGAGTGCCGGATTGTCGGACGCCTTCAGCTTCTTCAACTGAGCACGAATCGCGCTTTCGATGCCGACGAGCATCAGGTGCGCATCGGGGTGCGAGCGAACGAAGTTGACGGCAGCGGGAACGGTCACGGACGGGCCGTGGTCGCCTCCCATGCAATCTATCGTGAGCTTTACAGTCATGGAATGCGACGAATTTCAGGCACAAAAAAGCGGCAGTTGAATGCCGCCTTTTTGATGAACCGGGAAAATGTCAAGCGAGCCGATCGCCACGCGAAATACCAATGGGTCAGACCCAAAGGAGCGCGATGCTGGACGATTAGTCGTTCTTCGTCTTGACGACTTTCTTGCCGCGATAGTAGCCGTTCGGGCTGACGTGGTGACGCAGATGCACTTCACCCGTGCTCGGCTCAACAGCCAGCGGCGCGGCGTTGAGGAAATCGTGCGAGCGGTGCATGCCGCGCTTCGACGGCGACTTCTTGTTTTGTTGAACTGCCATGATAACTCCTGAAAATTTTCCGAATTCTAACACAGCCCGGCACGGCAACCGCCATAGGCCACGTGGCTAAACCATCGTGCCCGGCGCGCCCTGTCGCGCTCCCATGCAACTGTTCAGTGCTTCTTGTCGCCGGATTCGCCCGATTTCAGGCCTTCGAGCGCCGCGAAAGGGTTCGGCCGCTTGGGTTCTTCACCCTCTTCAGCTTCGCCCTCGACGGCCTCTTCGCCTTCCTGCCCGCTTGCGCCCGAGGTGAGACTCTCGTGCACTTCGGGACAGGCATCGTGCTTCGGCACGAGCGGCAACGAAAGCAGCAATTCCTCTTCGATCAAGTCGACAAGATCGAACTGGCGTGACCCAACGATCACATCGACTTCATCCTCGTCCAGAGGAAACTCTTCAGCTTCCTCATCCGTATTGACGATCCGGTAAGTCGCATCGACGTTGAATGCCTGCTCGTACGGAGACAGGCAACGCTGACATTCGAGCCATGCGGCGCCGTGAATCGCAAGCCTCAGATACGGCTGCGGACCCTCGGTGCCGTCGTCCTGCAATTCCGGCTGCGTCGTCCCCTCGGCTTGCCAGGTGAACGCGGTATCGCGGTCTGGCGCTCCCTGCGGGACTTCGTTTAACATGCGCGGCAGTTGCGAGACGCGCACGGTACCCGCGGCCTGACGTCCACTGCGGGCAAATTCGAACAGGTCGAGTGCACGCGGGTCGACGAGACCAGCAGGTTTGCCAGGATGTTGAGTCATGTGCGCTCCTGCGTCGGCAAGGATTTCAGCCGGGTAAGTCGTTATGCGTCGTTTTGGTGGCGCTGGAAGACGGTCTGGATGTCACCAGGACGCCTATCCGGTGCGCCATTCGGCAAAGCATACCGATGAAAAGCCCAAAATCATATCCGTTTTGTCTTTTCGAGTCAAACACTTAAGGCCACGCGCGCGAGCGCGTTCGCGCCCCGCCTTTTCACCTTCAGTTTTACCTACAGATCAAGGTTCTTTTCCAGCATGCCGGATTCCTTCAAACGCCCGCCCCGCCTGATTCTGGCGTCGAGTTCGCCGTATCGGCGCGAACTGCTCGAACGGTTACGCATTCCGTTTGACGTCGCCGTGCCTGCCATCGACGAGGCGCCGCTCGCGGGTGAAACGCCGGAAGCGACGGCACTGCGCCTCGCGCAGGCGAAAGCGCGCGCCGTCGCAGCCGGACTGGCCGCCGGCGAGCGAGCACTCGTGATCGGCTCGGATCAGGTCGCGACCTATGACGGCCATCAGATCGGCAAGCCCGGCACGCATGAAAAAGCGCTCGCGCAACTGCAAGGCATGCGCGGCCGCGAAGTGCTTTTCCACAGCGCGCTGTGCCTGTTCGACAGCCGTTCGGGCGACGCGCAAACCATCGACGTGGTCACGCACGTGCGCTTTCGCGATCTGCCCGACGCCGCGCTCGACGCCTACCTGCGCGCTGAGACACCGTACGACTGCGCGGGCAGCGCAAAAGCGGAAGGCCTCGGCATCGCGCTACTGGACGCGATCGAATCCGACGATCCCACGGCGCTGATCGGCCTGCCGCTGATCGCGCTCACGCGCATGCTGCTCGCTGCCGGCTACCCACTACTGGAGGTGCGATGAGCGGCGTTCTCTATCTGATCCCGAACACGCTCGGCGACGGCGACGCCGCCGCGCTGGACGCCGTCCTGCCCGCGCCCGTTCGCGCTCGCGCGGCTGCCCTGCACTATTACATAGGCGAAAACGCGAAAACCACGCGCGCATTCCTGAAGAAAGTCGGCACGGAACGGCCTATCCAGGAAATCGAGATTCGCGAACTGAACGTCAACACGCCCGCGGGCGAAATCGACAAGTTGCTGGCGCCCGTCCTTGCGGGGACGGATGCCGGGCTAGTGTCCGAGGCCGGCTGCCCGGCCGTCGCCGATCCGGGCGCAATGCTCGTGCGGCGCGCACATGAGCGCGGCGTGAAGGTGGTGCCGTTCGTCGGCCCGAGTTCGATCCTGCTCGCGCTGATGGCGTCTGGATTGAACGGCCAGAGCTTTGCGTTTCACGGCTACCTGCCCGTCGACGCGAACGAGCGCGCGAAACGCCTGCGGGACCTCGAGCAGCAGTCGCGTAAAGGCAAGCAGACGCAGATTTTCATCGAGACGCCCTACCGGAATCGCGCGTTGCTCGACACGCTGATCGCGACCTGCGCGCCGTCGACGCTAGTTTGCGTCGCCGTCGATCTGACACTGCAAAGTGAAACCATCGTGAGCCGGACGGTTGCCGACTGGAAGAAAAAGCCGGGGCTGGATCTCCACAAGCGCCCAGCGATCTTTCTGATTCTGGCGGCCTGAGCCTGGGAAAGCGGTGGCCTACCAAGTCCCAGGCCACCGCCCGATAACGCCCTATCGCAAATTCAACCGGCCGATCGCTGCCATCGCGTGCACGGCGCCGCCGCCGACTGCCGCGCCGAACTTGCGCGCAACGCGGTCGGTGATGCTCTCCTTCACCGTGTAGTCGACCACATCAGGCGCCTTGATGATTTCGCGCGCGACGTAATCTGTGTCGCCGAAGCCGTCCGCGAGGCCCAGCTCGACGCTCTTTGCACCTGTCCAGAAAAGACCGGAGAAGATATCCGGCGATTCCTGAAGGCGCTTGCCGCGCCCCTGCTTGACGGCATCAATGAACTGGGCGTGGATCTCGTCCAGCATCGCTTGCGCATGTTGATCCATCTTCGGCGTATCGGGCGAGAACGGATCGTAAAAGCCCTTGTTCTCACCCGAGGTGCGCATCCTGCGCTGAATGCCCAGCTTGTCCATCAAGCCGGTGAAACCGAAGCCATCCATCAGCACGCCAATCGAACCGACGATGCTCGCCTTATCCACGTAAATCTTGTCAGCAGCCGCCGCAGCGTAATAGCCACCCGACGCGCACATGTCGCTGACAACGACGTAAAGCGGAATAGACGGATATTTAGCGCGCAATCGGCGAATTTCGCGGTAGATGATCCCAGCCTGAACGGGACTGCCGCCCGGGCTGTTGCAACGCAGGACCACACCCGCCGTGCCTGCGTCGTCGAATGCGCTCGCTAGTGCCGCGTCGACATCTTCCGCGTTCGCGTTAGTATCGGATGCGATCTCGCCTTCAAGTGTCACGAGTGCCGTATGGCGGCCGCTGGTGGTCGCGACCTTCTCTCCGCTGAGATCCAGCACAGCCCACGCAATCAGGACCAGCACACCGAGGAACAGGAAACGAAAAAAGATGCGCCAGCGTCGCGCCGCGCGTTGCTCGTTGACGGCTGCCAGCGCAATCCGTTCGAGCGCGGCGCGCTCCCAGTTCGGCTCGTCGGCGGGCACCCGGCGCGGCTCTCGGCTCGTTGCGGCCGGTTCGTTCGGATCGGGAGTCAAATTATCGGACATGCGTTGCCGCCGGAGAAAACGAGGTTTCGGGAAAAGATGCTGGGAAATCAGGCAGATGCTGGACGCAGATCAGCGTCCGGAAGCCAGAACACTGTGCGCCCTTCGGGCGTGTCGCGCTCGTCGACGTGTACCGGGCGAAGCCTGCCGCCGCGGCACGGACCGCCGACGCATTTGCCCGTATCGGGCGCGTAAATCGCGCCATGCGTCGCGCACATCAAGTATAAGCCGGACGATTCGAAGAACTGTCCTTCGTTCCAGTCCAGTTCCATCGGCACATGCGCGCAACGGTTCAGGTAGCCATACGCCACGCCGTCATAGCGGACGAAGAACACCACGGCATCACCGCCAGCGTACGTCGCGTTGCGGCGCACGCCAGCGCCGCCGTCGACGAGTTCTTCGGATGCGCAAATGCGCACCGCCTCCTGCGCGGCGTCCGTCATGCGTGCTCCCGCAACCAGCCCGACAATGAAGCGATGCTGTCCGCGACGAATTTCGGCTCCAGTGCCGTCAACGAATCCGCAGGATGCGCGCCGTATGTGACGCCAATGCCCGACACGCCTGCATTGATCGCCATTTGAAGATCGTGCGTGGTATCACCGATCATCACCGTGCGCACGGGATCCTGCCCTAGTTCACGTGTCAGTTCCTGCAGCATAGCCGGATGCGGTTTCGAGAACGTTTCATCGGCACAGCGCGTGCCGTCGAAAAGACTCGTGAGCCGAACCTGATCCAGCGCGCGGTTCAGCCCGACACGGCTCTTCCCGGTCGCAATTGCGAGCAGATAGCCTTGATCGCGCAGATCCGCCAGCATCTCGCGCACGCCCAAAAACAGCTCGGTCGTCTGATCCTTCACCAGATAGTGGAAGCGATAGCGCTCGGCGAGGCGCGGGTAGTCGGATGGATCGAGCGTCGGCGCGGCAATCTGCAGCGCGTCGCGCAAACCCAGGCCGATCACGAAGCTTGCAGCCTCGTCGGCCGGCACAGGCAACCCGAGATCGCGGCAGGCCGCCTGAATGCTGCGTGTGATATGGACGGTCGAATCCATCAACGTGCCGTCCCAATCGAAGACGATCAGGTCAAATTGCTCTCTTGCCATGCGTTTTCGTCTCGGTTTGTGATTGTTCGTGCGTCCCTGCGCCGGCCGTCCCGGCAAGTTGCGCGATGAACCGCTTGCAGTCTGCCGGCAACGGCGCTTCGAACTGTAGCGTGTCGCCCGTCGCCGGGTGCGTCAGCTTAAGCCGGTAAGCGTGCAAAAACATCCGTTTGAGCCCCGGCTGCGCGTTCGCGCGCGCAAGCGCCTTATTCAGCGCGAAATCGCCGTATTTGGCGTCGCCGATGATCGGCAGCCCCAGATGCGCCAGATGGACACGAATCTGATGGGTCCGACCCGTTTTCAGTTCCGCTTCGAGCAGCGCGTAATCGGGCCAGCGATCGACGAGATTGAAAATAGTGTGCGATGGCAGCCCGTCCGGCTGCACGCGCACGCGCCGCTCGCCATCCGGCAGCAGATATTTGTGCAGCGGCTCCTTCACGGCACGCCGGCGGCCCCAGTCGCTCGCCCATTCGCCGTGCACGCACGCGTAGTAACGCTTGTCCATCCGGTTCGCGCGAATCTGCTCGTGCAGATTCACGAGTGCCGCGCGCTTTTTCGCGAGCATCAGGACGCCCGACGTCTCGCGGTCCAGCCGGTGCACCAGTTCCAGAAACTTCGCCTGCGGACGCGCCGCCCGCAACTGCTCGATCACGCCGAACGCGACCCCGCTGCCGCCGTGCACGGCGACGCCCGCCGGTTTGTCGATCACGAGCATATGCTCGTCTTCGAACAGAATCTCGAAGTGCGCGGACGGCACGGGCGCGTGCACCGCCTCGTCCGCCTTCGCGACGCGGATGGGCGGCACGCGCACCAGATCGCCAAAGGCGAGACGGTACTGCGCGTCCACGCGGCCCTTGTTCACGCGCACTTCGCCGCTGCGCAGAATCCGATAAATATGGCTTTTCGGCACGCCCTTACAGACGCGCAGCAAGAAGTTGTCGATCCGCTGACCGGCCGCGCTGTCGTCGATTTCGATCATCGACACCTGATCGCTCGAAACGGGGCTTGTCACCGATTTCTGGGATATTTTGCCTAACTCTTTCATTCTGAATATAATTTGCCCAGCAGTCTGCGGTGGCCGACTATATAGGATCGGCGCCTTAAACCGAATCGCGGGTGGATTGCGCAGGCGCAAGCGATAAAAACGTCATTTTACTTGCGCCGGGGGCTGGTTGCTCGCCCTGAAAATGAGATGCAACAAGTTGCACGCACGATGCACGACACGGCAGGGACGGCGCCCACAGGCGAGTTCGGTCACAGTCGGCACCGTCGGTAACGGAATTTTGGTCAAAAAGAATTTGACTGGCGAGCTTCGGCAAGGGCTGCTTTCATGTCCCTTAAGCGCGAAGCGGCCGGTGGCGAAAATACGGCGTGCGCCCGAGGCGTCCTGCGGAAAGTGCAGGACATGGCGACGTCAAAATGAGGCGAGACACCCCGAGCGGGACAGGCACGCGCAGTGAGCGAGCCTGCCCGCTGCGGCAAGACCGCAGCCTTCGAACGTGTCCGGACGCGCGCCCAACTGGCGCGCCGGCGCACGTGGACGAAGGCTGATGCAAGTCGGCTGCCAGGACCCGCGGCGTGTCGGGCCATTATTTGAAGCCGTGTTCGCATGTGCCCTGCGGCAGCGCGTCCATTTATTGGAGACGGCGCCCACATCAGGCAATTCTCCCCGCCATCTTTCCCGCTCCAGCGTGCTTGTGAAAACACAATAAGGCGCGGCATGCCGCTGCCCCAAGCCGTCGGCCGGGTTCGTTCCCGTGCGCCGTCGGCCGGACAGGCAGAGCCGCTCTGGAGCCGTTCAATGAAACGCATGTTGTTTAATGCGACGCAGCAGGAAGAATTGCGCGTCGCCATCGTCGATGGGCAAAAACTCATCGACATCGACATCGAAACCGCCGGCCGCGAACAGCGCAAAGGCAATATCTACAAGGGCATCATTACCCGCATCGAGCCGTCGCTCGAAGCCTGTTTCGTCAACTATGGCGAAGACCGCCATGGTTTTCTCCCGTTCAAGGAAGTCGCTCGCCAGTACTTCCGCGAAGGCATCGACATGCGCTCGGCGCGCATTCAGGACGCCCTCAAGGAAGGCCAGGAACTGATCGTTCAGGTCGAGAAGGAAGAACGCGGCAACAAGGGCGCGGCCCTCACCACGTTCATCTCGCTCGCCGGCCGTTACCTCGTGCTGATGCCGAACAATCCGCGCGGCGGCGGTGTGTCGCGCCGGATCGAAGGCGACGACCGCCAGGAACTGCGCGAAACGATGTCCCAGCTGCAACTGCCCGAAGGCATGAGCATCATCGCGCGCACGGCGGGTATCGGCCGTAGCGCGGAAGAGCTGCAATGGGACCTGAACTACCTGATGCAGCTGTGGCGCGCGATCGAAGCCGCGTCGCAAAGCGGCTCGCAAGGTCAGCCGATGCTGATCTATCTCGAATCGAGCCTCGTCATCCGCGCGATTCGCGACTACTTCCAGCCGGACATCGGCGAAATCCTCATCGACACCACGGAAATCCACGACCAGGCACGCGCCTTCATGGATATCGTGATGCCGGACAATGTCAACAAGGTGAAGCGGTATCACGACGACGTGCCGCTTTTCTCGCGTTTCCAGATCGAGCACCAGATCGAGACGGCGTACTCCCGCACGGTGCCGCTGCCGTCGGGCGGCGCGATCGTGATCGACCACACGGAAGCGCTCGTCGCGATCGACGTGAACTCGGCGCGCGCCACCAAGGGCGCCGACATCGAGGAAACGGCCACGCGCACGAACCTCGAAGCCGCCGACGAAGTCGCGCGCCAGTTGCGTCTGCGCGACCTGGGCGGCCTGATCGTGATCGACTTCATCGATATGGAGTCGGCCAAGAGCCAGCGCGAAGTCGAGCAGCGCCTGAAAGACGCGCTCAAGCACGACCGCGCGCGCGTCCAGATGGGCAAGATCTCGCGCTTCGGCCTGATGGAGCTGTCGCGCCAGCGTCTGCGTCCGGCGCTGTCGGAAGGCAGCCACGTGACCTGCCCGCGCTGTAACGGCACGGGCCACATCCGCGATACCGAATCGTCCGCGCTGCAAGTGCTGCGGATCATTCAGGAAGAAGCGATGAAGGAAAACACCGCGGCGATCCACTGCCAGGTGCCCGTCGAGGTCACGGCCTTCCTGCTCAACGAAAAGCGCTCGGAAATCAACAAGATCGAGTCGCGCTTCAAGGTCAACGTCGTGCTGGTGCCGAACAAGCACCTCGACACGCCGCACTACAAGCTCGAGCGCCTGCGTCACGACGATGCGCGCCTCGACGATCCGCGCGCGTCGTGGAAGATGGCCGAAGAAGCGGCCCGCGAACTGGAATCGGAAACGGGTTACAGCAAGCGCACCGAAGAAGTGAAGCCGAAGCAGGAAGCGGCCGTGAAGGGCATCACGCCTGAAAAGCCGGCGCCGAGCGCGCCCGTGCGCACGCCGGCCCCCGCTGCCGCCACGGTCGAAGTCAAGCCCGCCACGGGCGGCTTCATCGGCTGGCTGAAGGGTCTGTTCGGTGTGCAACCGGCGGCTCCCGCTCCCGCGCCCGCTCCAGTCGAGAAGACGGCGAAGCCCGCACGCGGCGAACGCACCGAGCGTGGTGAGCGCACGGGCGAGCGCGGCGGCGATCGCAACCGCAACCGTCGCAACGGCGCAGGTGGCCGCGATGCGGCAGGCCGTGGCGAAGGCGCGGCAACGCAAGGCCGTCAGGCTCAACCGTCGCAGCGCGGCGAACGTCAGGAACGCGAACCGCGTGAAGCACGTGAGCCGCGTGGCGGCCGCGAGCCGCGCGAAGGCCGCGAGCCTCGTGAGGCACGCGAACCGCGCGAGGCACGCCCGGAGCGCGTCGAACGCGGTCAGGAACGCGCAGACCGCGCAGAAACCGCTGAGGTAACGCGCGGCGAGCGTCAGGAACGCCAGGATCGGGCGGACCGTGGCGAGCGCCGTGAGCGTGGCGAACGCGCCGAACGTGGCGAGCGTCGCAAGCAGCAGCCCGAAGCAGCCGACGCGCTGAGCCAGGACGAGGCTCAGGCCGATATCGCCGCACAGGCGCAAGCGAATCTGATGGGTGGCGCTGCTCCCATCGACGACGCGCGTGATGGCGAAGAGCGTCGTCGTCGCCGTCGCGGCCGCCGTGGTGGCCGTCGCGAGCGTGACGAGGAAGGCGTGAACGTGAACACGGCTGCCGATGTCGCGGAAGCGGAAGGCGAAACGGCTGTGGCAGCATCGGCGGAAACGCCCGTGCGCGCACCGGAACACACGGGCCGTCATGAAGCGCAGCCGCAAGCGGTCGAAGCGGCACAACAACAGCCGGCACAGGAAGTGAAGCCGGTCGAGGTCGTCGTGGCAGCCGTCGCGACGGGCGCCGCCGTGGTCAGCGAGTTGCATGCATCGGCTGAAACGCCGGCGCTGGCTGTCGAAAAGGCTGCGAAGGCGGAAGCCGTCGTGCCCACCGACGAAGCGCCTGTTGCGACGCACACGGAAGCAGCCGTCGAAGAGCCGGCCGCTGTCGAGCCGCAAGCGGTTGCGCCTGTCGCAACGGTGCAGGCTCCCGTTGAAGTGCCCGCGCCGGTTGAGACCGTAGCGGCAGCACCCGTCGCCGAAGCGCCTGTCGTCGTCGAGCCTGTAGCCGAGCCGGTTGCAGCGGCTCCGGCCCCGGCAGCGCCCGCCGAAGAAGCGCAGCCGGTTGTCGAAGCGCCCGTTGCAACTCAGCCCGTCGTCGAGCCGGTGGTTCAGGCCGTCGTCGAGCCGGTCGTTCAGCCGGTCGCGGAGCCCGTCGCGGACGTCGCGCAGGCGCAACCCGCAGCGGAACCGGCCGTAACGGAAGCGGTAACGCAAGCCGCGCCGATCGCCGCAGCAGCCGAGCCGCAACCCGTTCGCACGAACGGCACGTCGGCCCGCCGCCAGTCGACGCAAGGCCTCGAGACGATGCTGCAAAGCGCCGGCCTCGTCTGGGTCAACACCGACTCGGACAAGCTGCGCGTCGCGCAGGAAGCCGCCGCGCAGGCGGTGAAGCCCGCACGCGCGCCGCGCGAGCGCAAGGCGCTTCCGGCCACCGACACGACGCCAATGCAACAGGTCGAAACGGCAAAGCAGCCGCAGTAAGCGGTCGCTAACTTCGCCCGGCGGCAACGCCGGGCAACCCGAAAAGCCCGCCTTCAAGGCGGGCTTTTTGCTGCCCCTCGCCTGACAACACCGCGCGTTCGCCCTACTGTGACGGACAGGGCCTTCCGCTAGAATGAAGTCTGATATCCCAAATATGTAATCATGTCCCGACGCATCATCCCTGTTGCCGACGTCAGCGCCGTTCCCGACGTCGCCGGTCCCATCCGGACCCCGCGCGGCGAGCTGACCGATACGCTGTCGCGCCCGCTGCGCGACCTGCGCATCTCTGTCACGGACCGTTGCAACTTCCGGTGCGTCTACTGCATGCCACGCGCGGTGTTCGACAAGGACTATTCGTTCCTGCCGCACAGCGCGCTGCTGACTTTCGAGGAAATCGAGCGGATCGCGACGATCTTCGTCGCGCATGGCGTCGAGAAAATCCGTCTGACGGGCGGCGAACCGCTCTTGCGCAAGAACCTCGAATTCCTGATCGAACGGCTCGCGCGCATGACGACCGCTGCGGGCAAACCACTCGACCTGACGCTCACCACCAACGGTTCGCTGCTCGCGCGCAAGGCGCGCAGCCTGAAAGACGCCGGCCTGAGCCGCGTGACCGTCAGCCTCGACGCGCTCGACGATGCGTTGTTTCGCCGCATGAACGACGCCGATTTCGCGGTGCGCGACGTGCTCGACGGCATCGAAGTTGCGCAGTCGGTCGGTCTTGCGCCACTGAAGGTCAACATGGTCGTCAAGCACGGCACGAACGACAGCGAAATCGTGCCGATGGCGCGCCACTTCCGGGGCTCCGGCGTGGTGCTGCGCTTCATCGAATACATGGACGTCGGCACGTCGAACGGCTGGAACATGACGGAAGTGCTGCCGTCGGCGGATGTAGTCGCGCGGATTAGCGAGCACTTTCCGCTGCTGCCGCTCGAAGCGCATAGCGCAGCCGAAACCGCGCAGCGCTGGGGCTACGCGGACGGCTGCGGCGAAATCGGCGTGATTTCCAGCGTGACGCGCGCGTTCTGTGGCGACTGCACGCGCGCGCGGCTATCGACGGAAGGCAAGGTGTATCTGTGCCTGTTCGCTTCGTCGGGCCACGATCTGCGCGCGCTAGTACGCAACGGCACGAGCGACGCAGGCATCGCCACCGCGATCGCCAACATCTGGCACGCCCGCGGCGACCGCTACTCGCAACTGCGTGGCAGCGCGAACGCGGCTTCGACGACGACGCGCGAAGAGCGGCGCGTCGAGATGTCGTACATCGGCGGCTGAGCCGGTCTTTCCAATGACCATCACGCGCGACGAGATCACCGGCCTGCTGCTCGCAGGCGGACGCGGCATGCGCATGGGCGGCGTCGACAAAGGCCTGCAGATGCTGCACGGCGAACCGCTCGCGCTCCATGTGATGCGGCGTCTCGCGCCGCAGGCCGGGCCGCTTCTGATCAGCGCGAACCGTCACACGGCACGCTACGCGGAACTGGGCGAGCCGTTTCACGCAACCGTCATCTCCGACACGATGCCTGATTTCCCCGGTCCGCTCGCCGGTCTCCTCGCCGGTTTGCGCGCGGCGCGCACGCCGTTCGTGCTGTCGGCACCCTGCGACACGCCCGGCCTGCCAGCTGATCTCGCCGGGCGCCTCGCAGCCGCGCTCGCTGCGCAAGACGCGCAAGACGCGGGCATCGCGACCGTCACGACCACGGACGCCCAAGGCGACACGTCCATCCACCCCGTTTTCGCGCTCGTGCGCACGTCACTGGCCGACGATCTCGAAGGCTTTCTGCAGGCGGGCGAGCGCAAGGTTCGCACGTGGTACGCACGCCACAGGGCGGTCGAAGTCGCCTTTCCGGACGAGCGCACGTTTTACAATATCAATTCACTGCAGGAACTCGCCGACCTCGAACGCGGTTGACCGGGTTTAACATTAGCAGCGCCATTTGCCGCGATTGCCGCCCGGCCGCCGCCGCACCGCATTCCGTCGCGACGCTCCCCTTTCATGACCACGCTGAACGAAACTTCGAGTTGCGTCGCACAGTACGACGCTCAAGCCATGCCGGTGTCCGCCGTACAGGCGATCGTGCGCGAGTGGGCGACACCCGTGACGACCGTCGAGCGCGTCCATCTGCGTGACGCGCTGAACCGCGTGCTGGCGCAGGACATCGTGTCGCCCATCGACGTGCCCGCGCACGACAACTCGGCGATGGACGGCTACGCGTTCGCAGGCGCGGCGCTCGCAGTTCAAACGGGCGTACCAGGTGAAAAGGGCGAGCTCGCGCTGAGCGTGGCGGGCAAGGCCTTCGCGGGGCATCCGTTTGCGGGAAGCATCGAGCGCACGCAATGCGTGCGCGTGATGACGGGCGCAACGATGCCCGCCGGGTGCGACACCGTCGTGCCGCAGGAAGCCGTCACGCGCGACGGCGACACCATTCGCTTTCCGGCTTCGCAATTACGTACGGGCGCGAACCGGCGCCTCGCGGGCGAAGACCTTGCGCACGGCGCGGTCGCGCTGAAGGCGGGCCGCATCGTGCGTGCGTCGGACCTTGGACTGCTCGCGTCGCTGGGCATTGGCGAGGTGTCCGTGCGCCGCCGTCTGCGTGTCGCATTCTTTTCGACGGGCGACGAACTGCGCTCGATCGGCCAGCCGCTCGAGCCGGGCTGCGTTTACGACAGCAACCGCTATACGCTGTTCGCGATGCTCAAGCGACTCGACGTCGATCCCATCGATCTCGGCGTGGTCCGCGACGAACCCGCCGCGCTCGAAGAAGCACTGCGGACGGCTGCATCGAGCGCGGATGTCGTGATAACCTCCGGCGGCGTTTCGGTGGGCGAAGCCGATCTGACGAAGCAAATGCTGCGCATGCTCGGCGACGTCGCGCACTGGAGTCTCGCGATGCGCCCTGGCCGGCCGCTGGCGTTCGGGCGTATCTGGTCGGGCGGCAAACCCGGCGCGGGCGAACCGGCGATCTTCTTCGGTCTGCCGGGCAACCCCGTCGCGGTGATGGCGGCGTTCTATCAGATCGTGCGCGAAGTGCTGCTGCGGATGTCCGGCGCGACGACGCATCCCGTGCCGCTGATCCGCGCAGCGTGCGTCGACACGATCCGCAAACGGCCGGGCCGCACCGAATTCCAGCGCGGCATCGCGCAGCGCGACGCGCAAGGCGCATGGCGCGTCACGCCGACGGGCTCGCAAGGCTCCGGCGTGCTCAGTTCGATGAGCGAAGCAAATTGCTTCATCGTGCTCGCCCACGACCAGGGCGATCTCGATCCGGGCGACGCCGTCGATATCATGCTGTTCGACGGCCTCATCTGAGCGCACGAAGCCGGCAAGTTTTTACGCAATCCACTACGACATACGGGTTTGACTTACATGAAAAAACAGATCTCGTTCATTGCACCGGGGCAAACGGCAAAGGCATTGATCCTCGTGTATCTGACGTTCAGTGTGCCTATCGTGCTGCTCGGCGTGCTGGTCGCCTTCATCCGTTACGGGTCGGTGGAACTGAGCACCGTGTTCAGCGCGCTGCTGCTCAACGCGATTCTGGGCTTCATCCTGCTGTGGATTGCATGCCACGCGTACAACTGGGTGGCGTCGCGCTTCGGCGGCATCGAGATCCAGTTGAGCGACGTGCCGGAGGAAGCGTAATGCCGGCGACGATCCGCGCGGCCACGCCTGACGACGTCGGCACGATGCTCGCGCTGATGTACGAGCTGGCCGAGTTCGAAAAGCTCACGCATCTGTTCATCGCGACGGAAGACGGCCTGCGCGACGCGCTGTTCGGCGCGCGTCCCTCGGCAGAAGCGATCGTCGCGGAACGCGACGGCAAGATGATCGGCTACGCGCTGTTCTTCCACAACTACTCGACGTTCCTCGGACGGCGCGGCCTGTATCTCGAAGACCTGTACGTGCAGCCGACCGAGCGCGGCACGGGGCTCGGGTCGAAGATGTTGCGCTATCTGGCGGCGTTGGCTGTCGAGCGGCAGTGCGGCCGCTTCGAATGGTCGGTGCTGGACTGGAATCAGCCTGCCATCGATTTTTATCAGAAGATGGGCGCGACCGTGTTGCCGGACTGGCGCGTCGTGCGCATAACGGGCGAAGCGCTCGATCAACTCGCGGCAAGCGCGGACTGATTTGCGCGCACGCCCGGCGCAGCTTCGCTTACATTCGAAGCTGCCCTGCTGGCTGGTGAGACGCTTGACCATCGCGGTCAAGCGTTGCCAGCCTTCCCTGCATCAAGACTCTTCCGCATCGACTCCGGACAGCGAGTCCCCAAGCAAGCCCGCCGCCCGTTCTTCGGGCAATGCTTCGACATCACGCAGCTTTTTGTTCATCTGACGCGTACGCACTTCTGCCGCCTCGATCGAACGCGTGACGGTTTCGAGTTGCGCCTTGGTCTTCGCCAGCACGTCGCCGAATTTGCCGAACTCGGTCTTCACCGCGCCCAGCACCTGCCACACTTCGCTCGAACGTTTTTCGATGGCGAGCGTGCGGAAACCCATCTGCAGACTGTTGAGCAAGGCCGTCAATGTCGTCGGCCCGGCAATCGTCACGCGATAGTCGCGTTGCAGGAGATCCGTGAGACCCGGACGACGCAGAATCTCGGCGTACAGCCCTTCGGTCGGCAAGAACAGCAGCGCGAAGTCCGTGGTATGCGGCGGCGACACGTATTTTTCCGCAATCGTCTTCGCTTCCGCGCGAATCCGCCCTTCGAGCGCGCGCGACGCGTCTTCGACTGCGACTGGGTCGGCACGCTCCTGCGCTTCGATCAGACGTTCATAGTCTTCACGCGGAAATTTCGCATCGATGGGCAGCCATACGGGCGTTGCCGCCGCATCGGGAGTCGGCTGACGCCCCGGCAGCTTGATCGCGAACTCGACGCGATCGTTGCTCTTCGGAATCGTCGCAACGTTCTTCGCGTACTGATCGGACGTCAGCACCTGTTCAAGCAACGCTTCGAGCTGTACTTCGCCCCATGTGCCGCGCGTCTTAACGTTCGTCAGAACCTTCTTCAGATCTCCGACACCCGCCGCCAAAGTCTGCATTTCTCCGAGACCGCGATGCACCTGTTCGAGACGATCGGACACGAGCTTGAACGATTCGCCAAGCCGTTGCTCGAGCGTCGCGTGCAGCTTTTCGTCGACGGTGCGACGCATTTCTTCGAGCTTCGTCGAGTTGTTCGCCTCGATGTCTTTCAGCCGCTGCTCGATGGTCGCGCGCACTTCCGCGAAGCGCCGGTCGTTTGCCTCCGTCACCTGTGCCAGTTGCTGCTGCAACGTTTCGCCGAAACGCTTCAGCGTAATCCCCTGTTCGTCGCGCGCCTGTTGCGCCTGCTGTTGCAGGCTGTGGCGCACGGCGTCGAGCTGTTGCGTATTCGTCTCCGTCAGCTTGACGAGCTGCTGCGCAAAGCCGTCGATCTTGGCGGCCTGCACGGTCGTCATGCTCGTGAACTGGGAAGCGAGCGTCTGCTGGAACTGCGAGAAGCCGCCACTCAATTCCGTGCGCGACACGCGCGCCGTTTCGGAAATCTCGCCACGCAGCTCGCGTTCGAGCCGCTCGTACTCGCGCGTCTGCGCAAGCGCTGCGGCATCGAGGCGCTCGCCGAGTTCGTCGAATTGCATTTGCTGTTGCGCGCCGCTGTTACCGCGCATCAGCATGAACAGCGCAATCACCAGCGCAACGGCCAGTACGGCAACGGCCGCGATCAAAACCATCGTCATGAACGCGCCTTCCCGATCACATCAGGGTTGATAGGGTTCGGCGGACGCCCGGCGCGCGGACCCTCACCCAACCCCGCGATCAGATTGTCGGCGGCGAGATTCGCCATCGCGCGGCGCGTCGCTTCCGTCGCGCTCGCGATATGCGGCGTCAGCACGACATTCGGCACAGTGAGCAACGCCGGATTGAGCTTCGGCTCGCCCTCGAACACGTCGAGGCCCGCCGCGGCGATACGCTTCTCGCGCAAAGCCTCGGCAAGCGCCGCGTCGTCGACGATGCCGCCGCGCGCGATATTCGTCAGCGTCGCCGTCGGCTTCATCAGCGCGAGTTCGGCGGCGCCGATGGTGTGATGGTTCTCAGCCGTGTACGGCAGCACGAGCACGACGTGGTCGGCACGGCGCAGCAGGTCCTGCTTCGACGCGTACTCCGCGTTCAGCTCGGCCTCGATCTCCGGCGCGACGCGCGAGCGGTTGTGATAGATCACGTTCATGTTGAAGCCGCGCGCGCGACGCGCGAGCGCCTGCCCGATGCGGCCCATGCCGATCACGCCGAGCGTCGAGCCATACAGGTCCGAGCCGAGAAAGCCGTCGTACGACCACTTTTCCCATTTGCCCGCGCGCAGCCAGTGCTCCGATTCCGCGATGCGGCGCGCAGCCGCCATCATCAGCGCCCAGCCGAAATCCGCCGTCGATTCGTTGAGCACGTCGGGCGTGTTCGTGCCGAGCACGTTCGCCGCGTTGAACGCAGCCATGGCGAAGTTGTTGTAGCCGACCGCCATGTTCGACACCACGCGCAGGCGCGGCGCAGCGGCCAGCACGGACGCGTCGATCGCGTCGCCCGCCGTCAGCGCGCCGTCCTTGTCGGCGAGGCGGCGCTTGAGTTCGTCGGCTGGCAGCACGTCGCCGTTATGCCAGTCCACTTCGAAATGCTGCTTGAGGCGCGCGATCACATCCGGAAAGATGGGACGCGCAACCAGAACCTTTTGCATTGCCATTCTCCGAGTATCAGGCCGTAGCGCATGCCTTCCGGCGCGCGCACGGCATCAAAAGAAAATCAACGATGTTGCGATGAACAACGGTATCAGCACGACGCCCGACCACGCGAGATACCCGAAAAAACTCGGCATCTTCACGCCGCGCGATTCGGCGATCGCCTTGACCATGAAGTTTGGCGCATTGCCGATGTAGCTGTTCGCGCCCATGAACACTGCGCCCGCCGAAATCGCCGCGAGCGTCGATGCGCCCGTGGTCGTCAACGTCTGCGCGTCGCCGCCCGCGAGATTGAAGAACACGAGATACGTGGGTGCATTATCGAGGAACGACGACAACAGGCCCGTCGCCCAGAAGTACATATCGTCGCGCGGCTGGCCGGCCGTGTCGTTGACGAGATGCACGATGCCGCTGAACGCACCCGCCTCGCCCGCGCGCAACATCATGATGACAGGCGCGATCGTCACGAAGATTCCCGCGAACAGTTTCGCAACCTCTTCGATGGGCGCCCAGTTGAACGCGTTGCCCTCGCGCGCGGCGCGCGGCGTCACAACGAGCGACAGCAGCGTCACCGCGATCAGCGCCACGTCGCGTACGAGATTCTGCAGCTCGACGTGCGTGCCCGCTATATCGAACGTGATGCCGGGTTTCCAGATGCCGCTCATCAGCACCAGCGCGATCACCGCTGCAAGTAGCACGAAGTTGATCTTGCCGACGACGCCAACGGCAAGCGTATCGGGCGATGGATCGACAGGAAGCACTTCTTCGCGATGCCGGAAATAGTACGTATCGAGCGCGTAGAAAACGGCGAGCAGCACGATGCAGATGAACAGCATCGGCAGCGCGAGATGCACGGTCGTCCAGAAGAAGCCGACGCCGTTGAGAAAACCGAGGAACAGCGGCGGATCGCCGAGCGGCGACAGCGAACCGCCCGCGTTCGCGACCAGAAAGATAAAAAACACGACGACATGCACGACGTGCCTGCGGTTGTCATTCGCGCGCAGGAGCGGCCGGATCAGCAGCATCGCCGCGCCCGTCGTGCCCATGATGCTGGCGAGCGCCGTGCCGAGCGCGAGCAACGCCGTATTCAGGCGCGGCGAGCCGTGCAGATTGCCCGTCACGCAGATGCCGCCCGCGACGGTATAGAGCACGGTCAACAGCACGATGAACGGCAGGTACTCTTCGAGGATCGCATGAATCAGCGTGCCGAACGCCGTCGACGCGCCGAACGCGAACGCGAACGGCACGAGGAACACGACGGCCCACCCAGCAGAAATCTTGCCGAAATGGTGATGCCAAAGTTTGGGCGCGACGAGCGGGAACACGGCGATCGACAGCAGGACGCCCGCGAACGGCACGCCCCACCAGGCAGAAAGCGAAGCGCCGTCGAGACTCGCGGCCGATGCTGCAAGCGGCCAGCATGACAGCATGAACAACAACGCGACGCCGCCCATTCGAGAACACGCGCGAGAACACGCACGCTCAACACGTCCCTGCAACGACACAGCGTTACGCGCCACGCACGACGATCGCATGCACGCGATAAGGACCGTGCGCGCCCAGCACGATGGTTTGTTCGATATCGCCCGTACGCGACGGGCCGGAGACGAAGTTGACGGCGCGCGGCAGTTCGCCGCGTTCGCTGCGGATCAGGTTGAACGCTTCCTCATGACCGGCAACGATGCGCGAGGCTGGCACGATCGCGATATGCGTCTCCGGCAGCAAGCCCGCCGACGCATACGTCTCTGGCCCGGACAGCAGCACCAGCGTGCCCGTTTCAGCCGTCGCACAGAAGCAGCCCGTGATGCCGACGCGGTCTTCGTCGCGCGGTTTGCGAAACTCGATGTCGATGCCCGAGCCGCTCCAGGGCAGCGCTTCGAGCGTCTGCCATGCGATGGCCTGGGTCGGAAGGTTCAGTTCGGAAAGGTAACGGTGCGCGGCAGCGGGCGCTTCGGCGAGCGACTCGACGGTATCGACCGTGGTCGCCATCTTCTTTGCCTGCTCGATGAAATGCGCGACGAGATCGGCCGGCATGGGCGGACGCGGACCTTGCGGACGGCTTGCGAGATACGCCTGCGCCGCCTCGCGTTCGGACGCGGCCGGCTCGGGCTCGCGCCCTTGCCCCGCGCGGATGCGCGCCAGGATGTTGCGGCGGGCCGTCGATGTATCCATGTGCAATATCCTCGTGCCGGTGGTCGTGCTGAACGTGGGACGTACGCGTGCGAAATGCGCCTTCTCGTTCCGCACATTGACGGTCGAATTATACCGGCCGCCCTTCATGCCAACACCTTGCCGAACGGCATATAGCGGCACGTGTGCAAAGCGCCGACAATGCCCTCACATGCTCTCCGCCTGCAACGCTACAGCGTGGCCCCGCGTCACTTGCCCGCGGCTTCTTCCTCAGGTTGATCGATGCCGAACACCTGGCGCAGATACGCAAGGTACGCCTTGTCTTCACACATGTTCTTGCCCGGCGAATCGGACAGCTTCGCGACGGGCTGGCCATTGCACTTGACCATCTTGATGACGATCTGCAGCGGGTTGTAGCCGAGGTCGTTCGTGAGGTTCGTGCCTACACCGAACGCGAGCTTGCAGCGGCCCCGGAAACGCTCGTACAGCTGCAGCACCTTCGGGATGTCGAGCGCGTCGGAGAACACGAGCACTTTCGTGCGCGGGTCGCAGCGGTTCGCTTCGTAGTGAGCGAGAAGACGCTCGCCCCAGTCGAACGGGTCGCCGGAATCATGGCGCGCGCCGTCGAAGAGCTTGCAGAAGTACATGTCGAAATCACGGAGGAATGCCTGCATGCCATACACGTCCGACAACGCAATGCCCAGGTCGCCGCGATATTCCTTCGCCCACATCTCGAAGCCGAAAATCTGCGAGTCGCGCAGACGCGGGCCGAGTGCCTGGCACGCCTGCAGGTATTCGTGCGCCATCGTGCCGAGGGGCGTCAGGCCGTGCTTCATCGCATAGAACACGTTGCTCGTGCCCGTGAACTGGTCGCGCAGCCCGTCCTTGAGCGTGAGAATCACCTCTTCGTGCCAGCGCCCGGAGAAGCGGCGACGCGTGCCGTAGTCGGCGATCTTGCAGTCGGCGAACTCGGGGCGCGCACCGAGCAGCTGGATCTTGTCGCGCAAGCGCTCACGTCCTTCGCTGTAATCGGGCTGCTGCTGCGTGTTGCGGAAATACACCTCGTTGACGATGGCAAGCACGGGGATTTCGAAGAGGATCGTGTGCAGCCACGGCCCCTTGATGTCGATTTCGATCTCCCCGTTGCCCTTCGCCGAAGGCGTGATCGATATGTACTTTTCGTTCAGATGGAAGAGCGCGAGGAAGTCGATGAAGTCGCCCTTGATGAAGCGCATCCGGCGGAGATAGTCGAGATCCTCTTCGTTGAAGCGCAGCTTGCAGAGCTTGTGCACTTCGCTGCGAATCTCGTCGATGTACGGCACGAGGTTGACGTTCGGCGTGCGGCAGCGGAACTTGTATTCGACGTTGGCAGCCGGGAAATAATGCAGCACCACCTGCATCATCGTGAACTTGTACAGGTCAGTGTCGAGCAGCGAAGTAATGATCATGATCTTGCAAACCGGGACTGCATGAAATCGGAAGACGTCAGGCCTCGTGCGCCCTCGCCCTTTCGTGTTCGCCATGTGCGCCATGTTCACATGTGCGCTTCGGGCTTCGCGCAGAATCCGCTCAACACGGGTCTCGCGAAGATGCTGTCGCATGTTACCCGAATGCGCGCCGGCGGTTGTTTGAACGCGTCAAGGCCGGCGGGCGCCTGCGGCGCAAACGGCTCGCCATAAACTAATCACCAAACGATATAAAAGGCTTGGGACGATGGCGTATGCACTACTTGACGTTACGCTACAATACCGCTTTTGGCGTCTCGCCATCCCCCATTACCTAAAAGATATCGTTTGCAGGAGTTGCCTGAATGACTCACGTTGTGACCGAAAGCTGCATCAAGTGCCGCTATACCGACTGCGTCGATGTGTGTCCGGTGGACTGCTTTCGCGAAGGTCCCAACTTCCTCGCGATCGACCCGGATGAATGCATCGACTGCGCGGTGTGCGTTGCGGAATGCCCGGTGAACGCCATCTACGCCGAGGAAGACGTGCCCGGCGACCAGCAGCACTTCACTGAGCTCAACGCCGAGCTCGCGAAGGCATGGCCCAGCATCACCAAGACCAAGGCCCCACTGGCCGAAGCCGACGAATTCAAGGACGTGAAGGAAAAGCTGGCGCTGCTCGAGCGTTGAGCGCCGCAAGCTGTCGCCCTGGCTCGAATCAGTCGAATTAAATTGAGATGATTCGAGGGTATTGACAGCTTCTGCTACACCTCCTACAATTCCGCTTCTCTGCTGTTGTTGTTCCCCGATAGCTCAGTCGGTAGAGCGCCGGACTGTTAATCCGTAGGTCCCTGGTTCGAGCCCAGGTCGGGGAGCCAAAGAATTGCAAGAGCCCGTTAACCACAGCGGGCTTTTTTATGTAGCGACAAGTTGTATTGCTGTTCCCCGATAGCTCAGTCGGTAGAGCGCCGGACTGTTAATCCGTAGGTCCCTGGTTCGAGCCCAGGTCGGGGAGCCAAAATTCGAAGGCCCGCATTCGTGCGGGCCTTTTCTTTTTCTGCCGCCGCTGATCGGCACGCGGCTTCGTCGACAGAAGAGAAGCGCCGCAAGCGTATCCCACGTCAGCAGCCAGCGCCGGCAACCAGGTTACGATGGCGTTCTCACTGGCAGCCGTCCTGCCCGTCCTGTTCTTCAAACGCCCATTCTTCCGGTCACCTGATGAAACTCGCCCTGCCCTGTGCGTGCATCGCGCGCGCCGCCGCCTTCCTCGCCGCTTCGGCAGCGTTCACCTGCGCGCCGCTCGCGCAGGCCGAGGAAGTCGCCAGCGTCAACACGAACTTTCATATCACCGGCTCGGATCGCGTGGTCGTCGAAGCGTACGACGATCCCGCCGTGCAGGGCGTCACCTGCTACGTGTCGCGGGCGCGCACGGGCGGCATCAAGGGCACGCTCGGGATCGCCGAAGATCCAACCGAGGCATCGATCGCGTGCCGCCAGGTCGCGGCCATCAAGATTTCCGAGCCGCTGCGCCAGCAGGCCGACGTATTCACGGAACGGATGTCGCTGATCTTCAAGACGCTGCACGTGGTGCGCGTCGTCGATTCGAAGCGCAATACGCTCGTGTACCTGACCTACAGCGACCGCGTCGCGACGGGTAGCGCGAAGAACAGCGTCACGGCCGTGCCGATGCCCGCCGGCACGACGATTCCCGTTCGCTGAACGCGCCGCTGAGCAGGCCGAGGCAAACAAGCCGAACAAGGCGCGCTAAACTGACAGGTCCACCCGGACTTCGCTCATGACTTCGACCCGCTTCCGCGATAACGCCCGTTACTGGCGCACGCCGCTTCTGCCCGGCGCGGATCTGCTCACGGCCGAATATCACGATCACGAGTTCACGCCGCACTGGCACGACGCGTACACGATTCCCGTGATCGAGGCGGGAGCGGAAACGTATCGGTATCAGGGTTCGCGCCACGTCGCCGAGGCGGGCAGCGTGCCCATCATCAATCCCGGCGAAGTGCATACCGGTTCGCGCGCCATGGACGAAGGCTGGCGCTATCGCGTGATGTACGCACCCGTCGATTTCATTCACGCGCTCGCTGAAGACATCGCGGGCCGCGCGCAGCCGCTGCCGTGGTTCGATGCCGACGTGATCCGCGATGCCGACCTTGCCGTGCGGCTGTCGCGCGCGCATCAGTTGCTGGAGGCGAACGGCGATCCGCTCGTCGCGGAAACGGCGATGCTCGACGCGCTGTCGACGCTGCTCGTGCGCTACGGCCGCACGCGTCCCGACACGCCGCAACTCGCCACCGACGATACGCGCGTCGTCACGATGAAAGAGCAACTGGCCGGCGATCTGGCCGCGCCGCTCAAGCTCGCGGATCTCGCCGATACCGTCGGCCTGTCGCAGTTTCATGCCGCGCGGCTTTTCACTCGCGCGACGGGATTGCCGCCGCACGCGTGGCGCAATCAGGTCCGTCTGCAGCGCTCGCTCGCGCCGTTGCGTGCTGGCGTATCGGTGGCCGATGTGGCGGCGGCAGGCGGCTTCACCGATCAAAGCCACTTCACGCGGCATTTCCGGCGCATGTTCGGCGTGCCGCCGGGGCGCTGGCAATCGGCCTGAACGAGCCGGCGCGCGAGCAACAGGGGCACCGGGGCCGCGCCGCCGCAATCTCCCCGCATCAATAAAGCCCAAGGCGCAAGAACGTACAAGCCGCCGCTCCCTCCGCCCGGCTATCCTCGGCCCCATCGAGGAGAAAAGATTGACTCACCCTGCAAAACCCGCTCACCGTCTCAAGGAACTCACGGCCGGCGCACGCGACACGCTCCCGATGATCATCGGCGCTTCGCCGTTCGGTGTGATCTACGGCACGCTCGTCGCGTCCGGTCCGCTGCACCTGTGGCACGGCCAGCTGATGTCGTTGGTCGTGTTCGCCGGATCGGCCCAATTCATCGCACTCGGCCTGATAGCGGGCCACGCGAGCTATGCCGTCATCTGGGCCACGACTTTCGTCGTCAATGTCCGCCACGTGCTCTACAGCGCGACGCTCGCGCCGTACGTGTCACATCTGCCGTCGCGCTGGCGCTGGGCGCTCGGCGGCCTGCTCACCGACGAAGTGTTCGCCGTCGCATGGGCGCACTACCGGCTGCATCCGCCGGGTTCCGTCGGGCCGTACTACTTCCTCGGCTCGGGCCTGTCGATGTATCTCAACTGGCAGGTCTGGACGCTGATCGGCCTGCTGTTCGGCGCGGCCTTCCCCGGCCTGCAATCGCTGGGGCTCGACTTCGCGATGGCCGCGACCTTCATCGCGATCGTCGTGCCGCAACTCGTCGCCGTGCGCTATCTGGCGGCGGCGGCCACGGCCGGCGCGCTGGCATTCTTCTGGCAAGGCTGGCCGTACAAGCTCGGCCTGCTGGGCGCCGTGTTCGTCGGCGTGACGGTCGGCGTGCTGCTGTCCTTGACGGCGTTCCAGCGCACCCGCGCAGCGGAGGCATCGCGATGAACTACGTGCTTCTGATTCTCGGCATGGCCGTCATCACATGGCTGATCCGCGCCGCGGTGTTCGTGCTCGGCGACCGCATCGTGTTTCCGCCGCTCGTGCGCACCGCGCTCGGCTTCGTGCCCGTCACCGTGCTGACGGCGATCATTGTCCCGATGACCGTGTCGCCGCACGGCACAGACGCCGAACTCACGTGGCGCAACCCGCAGCTGGTCGGCGCGCTGGCCGCCGTGGCCGTCAGCGCCCTCACGCGCCGTCCGCTGCTCACCATCGCGGTCGGCCTCGCCGTGTTCTTCCTCTGGCAAGGCGTCGTGCTGAAGTAACGCCGGGCCCACGCCCTCGCGCGCCGTTCGACGGACGGCGCGCCGCCCTCAAGTTCCCTTTCAATCCGCCGATAAACACTCGTGGTCCGTGAACCCGGAAGCGTCTATCGACGGCATGCCGGCAAGCCGGACAGAACCGCGCCGGATATCGGTGCCGCCAGCGCACGGGGGCGCTCGGCACGAGGCGAATGCCTCGACGGTGTCGCGCGGTCGACGAAACGGGATAAGACATGGGTCAGATTACCCTTAACATCAAGGACGAAACGCTCGCATCCTTGCGAAAGGATTTCGAGGCGTTCGTGCGGGTCTCAGTGAAGCTGGACCCGCAGTTCGCGACGCCGTCGTTCGAGGATTTTCTGCGTGCAAAGCTCCTCGACAACATGGTGCCGCTGACGGAGCACGCCGTGCAGCGGATGCTGCAGGGCGGCCAGTACGCATGGGCGAAGCGCACGCTGGACAAGGAGTTTCCGGATGTCGTCGCGATCCTGATGAAGCAGGCAAGCGAGTTCGGTTTCGGCTTTGCCGCGCGCTCGGAATGGACGCCCGAAGAACTCGCGAAGCAGAGCCGCGAGTGGGCCGCTGCGATCGTCAAGGAAGCGGAAGGCTCGCCTTCGCTGGTGGACCCGCTCGCCGCGCAAATCAAGTCGGCGGCGCAGGATATCCAGGCGCTCGAAGAAGTGATGCAGACGCCCGCGTGGCGTCTGGCGGAATCGCTGCGTCAGCGGGTGTACGAGGCGAAGGTCGCGTGCGAAACCAGCGTGGGCAGCGCCGCGCGCGAAAAGCTCGGCGAATTGCGCGGCCTGCTGCGTCTGGGTATTTCGCACGGCTCGTTCCAGAAACAGGAAGCGCAGCAGATCATGGAATATCTGCGGCTCCTGAAGCCGGAGATTTTCGTCGAAGAGCCGTATGACGTATTCACGCGGCTCGCCGCCTGGCTGCGCAACTTCTTCATGCCGCCGCCGCGCCCGCAGCAGCAACAACAGCGGCAGTCGCGCTAAGGCCTCGTCTCGGGACACAGGGCGTCGAACCGGACGCCGACACATCGCGGCAAGCTCAGTCCCACATTTTTCTGAGCTTCGCCGCGATTTCTATTTTCGCTTGCGCGGCGGCGGCCAGCCCCGCTCGCGTCGGCGCCGACACGACGGGCGCGGGCGGCCACGCATGCGAATCGAACAGCGGCAGCAGATGCGCCGGAATAAAGCGCGTGCGCGACGCCCACACGTGCCGGTCGGCGAGATGCGTCTGGTTGTGCACGTAGAACCGCTGCGGCATCACGATATGCAGGTCCTCTTTCGCGCGCGTCATTGCCACATACAGCAGGCGCCGCTCCTCGTCGATTTCCTCTTCGCTGCCCGTGCCGAGATCGGACGGAATGCAGCCGTCGACGCCGTTGAGCACGAACACGTTGCGCCACTCCTGCCCTTTCGCTGAATGGATCGTCGACAGGATCAGATAGTCTTCGTCGATCAGCGGAACGCCGGATTCGTCGCTGGTGGCATCGGGCGGATCGAGCGTCAGCTCCGTCAGGAAGCGCTCGCGCGACGCGTACGTGCCCGCGATGCTCTCCATCTGCGCAAGATCGGCCTGGCGAATCGACGCATCCTCGTGATTGCGCTCGAGATGCGGCTCGTACCAGCGCCGCACCATTTCGAACTCGGCGGGCCAGGGCGTCTGCCGTCCGCATGCGGACGCCATCATCGCCACGAACGGATGCCAGTCTTCGAGCGCGCGCGCCGGCGGCGCGAACGCGGCGAGCGCATTCGCCGTGCAGCCCGCAACTGCATGCGCGGCATCCGGCGCGCCGCCTGACTGCAGCGCGTCGGCCCGCGCGGCGATGTCGTCGAGCACGCGCGCAGCCGTCGCGGGCCCGACCCCCGGCAGCAACTGCACGACGCGAAAACCCGCGACGCGATCGCGCGGATTCTCCGCCCAGCGCAGCACGGCCAGCACGTCCTTCACATGGACGGAGTCGAGAAACTTCAGGCCGCCGAACTTCACGAACGGAATGTTGCGCCGCGTCAGCTCGATTTCGAGCGCGGCGCTGTGATGCGCGGCGCGAAACAGCACCGCCTGCGCCTTCAGCTTCATGCCCGCCTCGCGCGCGGCGAGCACCTGCTCGACGATGTAGCGCGCCTGGTCCGCGTCGTCGGCGACAGTGACGAGATGCGGGCGTTGCGCCGACGCCTTGTCGGTCCACAGGTTCTTCGTGTAACGCTCGGACGCAAGGCCGATCACCGCGTTCGAAGCTTCGAGGATCGGCTGCGTCGAGCGATAGTTGCGCTCCAGCGTGACCTGTTTCGCGGGCGGATCGAAATGCGAGGGGAAGTCGAGAATGTTGCGCACGGTCGCGCCGCGAAACGAATAGATCGACTGCGCGTCGTCGCCGACCACCGTCAGCCCGCGCCCGTCGGGCTTCAGCGCGAGCAGGATCGACGCCTGCAGACGGTTGGTGTCCTGATACTCGTCGACGAGCACATGATCGAAACGGCCGGAGAGATCAGCGGCAATGGCGGGCTCGGCCGCCATGTGCGACCAGTAGAGCAGCAAGTCGTCGTAGTCGAGCACGCTTTGCTTCTGCTTCGCGTCGACATACGCGGCAAACAGCATGCGCAGATCGGCTTCCCATTCACGGCACCACGGGAACGCGCTGTTGAGCACGTCGGCCAGCGACGCGCCCGTATTCACGACGCGCGAGTAGATCGCGAAACACGCCGATTTCGACGGAAAGCGCTTTTCCTTCGCGGACAAGCCGAGCTCGTGACGCACGAGATTCATCAGGTCGGCGGAATCTTCGCGGTCGTTGATCGTGAAGGTCGGTGCGAGGCCAATCAGATCGGCGTACTCGCGCAACAGGCGCGCGCCGACGCCGTGGAACGTGCCCGACCACGTCAGCCCCTGCGCGAGCGCCGCGCGCGTGCCGAGTGCAGCGCCCGCGATGCGCGTGACACGCCGGGTCATTTCGAGCGCGGCGCGGCGCGAGAACGTCAGCAGCAGGATGCGGCGCGGATCGACGCCCTTGACGACCAGATTCGCGACGCGGTGCGCGAGCGTGTTCGTCTTGCCGGAGCCCGCGCCCGCGATGACCAGCAGCGCGCCGGACGGATGCGCGATGTCGTCGGTGCCGTATTCGACAGCTTCGCGCTGGGCGTCGTTGAGCTTCGCCAGCCAGTCGGAAGTGGCGGCGGTGGCCGCCGCTGCGGGCGAATCCGTCGCGGCAGAGGATGACGAGGACGGAGAATCGGCGACGGAAAGCACGATTGGCGGGTCGGATAGTGAGGGCGACGCATACTGTATATCCATACAACCCGCGACGACAAGCGCCCCATTTTTCGTGCACTCGCCGCAAACAAAAAGCCCGGCGCGAGGCCGGGCTTCGCCAGGCGGCGTGAACCCGCCGCCCAGCACGTGCAGCAAAAGAACCGCTTACTGCGATTTTGCGTCCTTCACCTTCGCGTCAGCGTTCGCCTTGTCGGCGTCGGCCTGCGCGTCGGCCTTCTTCTGGTCGGCCTTCGCCTGCGCGACGTCCGCCTTCTTGTTGGCCTTCGCCTGTTCCTTGGCGGCCTTGTTGTCGGCATGCGTCATCGGCTCGGTGGCGGGATCGTGCGTCGTCTGCGCGACCGCGAACGTCGTCATGCTGCCTGCGATCAGGGCGGCGCACAGCGCGCTCATCGTCTTGCTTGTCTTTTTCATCTTGTCCTCCCTCTTTCCAACTTCAAAAGCTTGCAGGCGGTCACAGCGCCTGTCGCATCACAGGCGCCGGAAGCCGCTTATCAGTTATGCGCTTCGCCCGATGCCGCCGCGCCTGTCGGCTGGCCCTGCATCTCGGCCTTCAGTTCGTTCGACGCGGCCGCCTTGTCGGCCTTCTTGTTGAGCTTCGCGTTGCTGACCTGGTCCTTGTAGGCAGTCTTCGCAGCGTTTTGCTGTTCCTTCATCTGCTGCTTCGACATCTTTTTCTGCGCGCTGTACTCGGCGTTCGCCTGAGCGTCCGCGTTGCGCTTCTGGACGAGCGGGTCAGTCGAACCGGGTGCGGCGAGGTTCTGCGGCGCGGGCGTCGGCATCTGGACGCCTTGGGCGGCGGGTGCGGCGGCGGGCGCCTGCTGGACCTGAGCCTGGGTGGACAGGTCCGCGGAAGGCTGGGCAGCCGTCTGGGCGAATGCGGCAGTCGACGCCATCGCAGTGAGGGCGGTACCGATCAGGAGCGTACGGAGCTGGGTCATGGCAATCCTCTCTGAAGTTTGTCGATATCGGCACGCGGGCGGTTCGGTCGGCGTGAATTGGCCGATCTCGTGTCCGCGCTTTCAGCCTGCCGAAAAAATGCAGCAGGCTATTCCACAGACCGGGCTTTTGCGAGTGAAGTTCGCCACGAAAGACGTCTGTTACTCAACGTTTCATTTCCTGACAACTGAATAACATCTGCTTGCAAATGCTCCGGCACGTGGCCATTCACTCGCACCCGAACGTCGGGCGCCGCGCGATGGCTTATCATGCGAGTCGCTTTTCAACGACCCTGCCGACCACCTGTCGATCGCAACTGCCATGCCCAACCTCGATTTCACCCTGACCGGCGACTACGTCGAACTCCACAATCTGCTGAAGATTACGGGCCTTGCGGACAGCGGAGGATCGGCGAAAGTGATCGTTGCGTCGGGCGCCGTGACCGTCGACGGCCAGGTCGAAACGCGTAAAACGTGCAAAATTCGCGCGGGCCAGGTCGTGCTGCTCGGCGACACGCGGATCGCCGTCCACGAAGGCTGACGTTCGACAGACCCGCCCGGACGTTGCCGCAAGGCCGCGAGATATGCGGCTGGCATCAGTCGACGGAATTCCCGCCGCCGCAAACCCGCACCAAAAATGTGCCTGTTCATCGACAGCGCCGCGTTCCCGCAATAAGCTGTCCGTCTGGACAGAAAAACAAACGGCGCGCGGCGCACTTGCCGAGCGTGTCGCCCTTTCGCGCAACAGCGCTTCGAACATGAATCCAACCGGAATGTCCCGCGCGCTCAGCGGGCCGCCCACTCTTTCGCGTCACGCCGCCGACACGGCGCGTCTCGCCGCCCCGCTTGCCATCGCACAGCTGTCGCAGATGGCGATGAGCGTCACCGACACCGTGCTGCTCGGCTCGCTCGGCCCCGACGCGCTCGCGGCGGGCGGCCTCGGCGCGAACCTGTTCTTCGTCGTCGTGACGCTGTTGCAAGGCGTGTTGACGTCCGTCAGCGTGAGCGTGTCGCATGCGCGCGGCGCACAGGCCGAAGAACGCGTGCCGCATATCTACTGGACGGGCTTTTTGCTGTCGTTGTTGCTGGCCGTGCCGGCGTTCGTGCTGCTGTCGTTCGCGGCGCCCATCATGATGGCGTTCGGCGAGCCGGCGCTGCTCGCGCACAACGTCGGCGAATACTGCGCGGCACTGCGCTGGGGCGCGCCTGCCAGCCTGATCGGGATTGGCCTGATGCGCTCGTTCCTGCCGGCGATCGGCGCAGCGCGACGGCTGCTGTGGGTGTCGATTGGCGGCGTGTTCGTCAATGGGTTCCTGAACTATGGGTTGATCCATGGCGCGTACGGCTTGCCGCGAATCGGGTTCCTCGGGTCGGCGGTTGCGACGACTATCACCGTCTGGCTCACGGCGCTCATGCTGATGGGTCTTTTGCATCTGCGGCCGCGCTTCCGGCATTTCGTCACGGCCACGCGGCCGAACGTGCCGCTGATGGGCGAGTTGTTCGGTATCGGCTGGCCGGTGGCGATCACGTATGGCGTCGAATCGATGTTGTTTCTTGCCACGGGGCTGATGGTTGGGCTGCTTGGCGAATCGCAGCTGGCGGCGCATCAGATCGCGTTGAATGTGGCATCGGTGGCGTTTATGGTGCCGCTTGCGATTGGTCAGGCGGCGAACGTGCGCGTCGGGTTCTGGTCAGGTGCGGGGCAGCCGCTGGCCGCGCGGCATGCGGGGTTTGTCGCGCTTGGGCTGGGGGTCGGGTTTATGTGTCTGTCGGGGCTGTTTTTGATCACGGCGCCGCGTTTCATTGTCGGGCTGTATTTGCATCTCGATGATCCTGCTAATGCGCCTACTGTGGCGCTGGCCAGTTCGTTGCTGGGCGTGGCGGCGATTTTTCAGATCGTTGATGGGATGCAGACGGTTGGGTCTGGGTGTTTGCGTGGGCTGAAGGACACGCGGGTTCCGATGATTGCGGCTGCGTTCGGGTATTGGGGGATTGGGTTTCCGACTGGTTATACGCTCGCGTTTCATTTTGGGCTCGGAGCGCGGGGGTTATGGTGGGGGCTCGCTGCTGGGCTTGCGAGTGTCGCGGTGTTGATGACGTTACGGTTTCATCGCAAGAGTTTGCGGATTGTGGATAGCGGCGCCGCCGCGTGATGATTTTTTTGCCTCTGCGGGCGCGGGGCTAGCGGCTTGGTTGTTGTGGGCTTTGCGGTGGCCATTCGCGGTTTGGGTTTTGTGGTTTGGGCGACGCCGTTTGGTGTATTGGCCTTTGCGCTGGCATCCGCGATACGGTGTTTGCAGTTCAAGCGTCGCCCCTGTGCGGGGCAACGCTTGAAGGACGAAGGCATAACGCGGATGCCAGCGCAAAGGCCCGAAACACCGACTGGTAACGCCGCCCTCACGGACGCCGTCCCCGCTCATCGAATCCAGGCACGCGCGTTGCAGAGCCAGATTGCGTCGCTATCCGACCCGCATTAACGTTTCCCCGTAGAATGGTCCGGTCGATGGACGACGCCACGACGACCATCCGTGCCGCTTAAGTGGAGGAACAAGCGTGTCGGCTCATAAGAGGAACGGCGCCACCGCATCGCAGCATCAGCATGAACAACGCAGCACCCGCATCTCGCGTCACGCGCCAGGCCCAATGTTGATGCGCGCGTTCGCGCTCATCGTGTCGGCGATGCTGCTGGCAGCATGCGCGACACGCCCGCCCGCCACCGCGTTCGACCGCCCCGTCACGCACGCGCTACCCGCCACCGACACCACGCCACTCGCCACCGCGCTCGCCGCGCCCGAGCGCGCGCATCCGGGTCAGTCGGGCTTTCGCGTGCTGTCCGACGGCACGGAAGCGCTGCAGATGCGCATCGCGCTCGCGCGCGCGGCGACGAAGACGCTCGACATGCAGTACTACATCGCCGAGGAGGACACGACAGGCAAGCTGCTGCTAGCGGCCGCTCTCTACGCGGCGGATCACGGCGTGCGCGTGCGCATGCTGGTCGACGACCTGAACTTCAAGGACATCGACCGCGTGATGGCCGCGCTGAACTCGCACGACAAGATCGAGATCCGCGTATTCAACCCGTTCGGCAGCTCGGAAACGAGCTTCTATCAGCGCGGCCAGAACTTCTTCACGAAGATCGGCGCGTTCACGCGGCGCATGCACAACAAGGCAATGATCGCGGACAACCAGATCGCGATCGTCGGCGGCCGCAATCTCGGCGACGAATACTTCAGCGCAAGCCCGACGCTGCAGTTCCGCGATATTGATGTGCTCGCGGCAGGCCCGATCACTTCCGACATTTCCGGAAGCTTCGACGCGTACTGGAACGACAGCAACGCGTACCCTTTACGTGCACTCAACAAGCAGAAGTTCGATCCGCACGAACTCGACGACATGCGCGACGAACTGCGCGCGCACTGGCGCAAGAACGCCGATCCATACAACGCGAAGCCGCTGAACGCGACGCCGCTCGCCGCGCAGATCGCGAAAGATGGACTGGGACTCGTATGGGCGAGCGCCGAATTCAAGGTCGATTCGCCCGAAAAAATGAAGCTGCCCGCCGATCAGTACCAGAGCCCACCGATGCAGCGGCTCATCGAACTGATGCACGACGCACAGCAGGAATTCCTCATCACGTCGCCGTATTTCGTGCCGCACCAGGCGGGCGTCGATGCGCTCGGCCAGCTCGTGCAGCGCGGCGTGGCCGTCAAGGTGCTGACCAATTCGCTCGCCGCGACGGACGCCGTCGCCGTGCAGGCGGGCTACAGCCCGTACCGCGTGCCGCTGCTCGAGCGCGGCGTGCAACTCTACGAGTTCAAGCCCACACCCGGCGACGCGGCGCCGAGAGCTGGCCTGTTCGGCTCGCAATCGAAAGCGAGCTTGCACGCGAAAACCTATGTGATCGACCGCAAGACGCTCGTGATCGGTTCGATGAATCTCGATCCGCGCTCGGCGCATCTGAACACGGAGCTTGCGCTCGTGATCCACAGCCCGCCGCTCGCCGACCAGGTAGCCAGACTGTTCGACCAGGCTACAGCCCCCGCCGTCAGCTACCACGTGACGCTCGCAACGCCGTCCGAGCTGGCCGTGCTGCGCTACTCGGCGACGCCGCAGGCGAAGCTCGTCTGGACCGACGAGGAAAACGGCCAGCTTCGCCACTACAACCTCGATCCCGGCGCGGGCTTTTACCGTAACGCGCTGACGGGTCTATTCTTGTTGCTGCCAGTCGACGAGCAGTTATAACGGCGCAGTCTCACGTGCAGACAGATTGCAAACTGAGTGCAGAGTGCGCCACTTTCCCGGAAGCCTTCCGATCACCTAGTCAAGCGGAGTAGAACATGACCGAAGATGTACGCATGGAACGCGATACGTTCGGCGAAATCGCCGTGCCGAACGCGAAATTGTGGGGAGCGCAAACGCAGCGTTCGCTGCAGAACTTCAAGATCTCGACGGAAAAGCAGTCGCCCGAACTGGTCACCGCACTCGCGATCATCAAGCGCGCCGCCGCCGAAGTGAACCTGAGCCTCGGCGTGCTCGACGCGACCAAGGCGAAGGCGATCATGGCCGCCGCCGACGAGATCATCGAAGGCAAGCATCCTGACGAATTTCCGCTCGCGGTCTGGCAGACGGGCTCCGGCACGCAGACCAACATGAACCTCAACGAGGTGATCGCCAACCGTGCGAGCGAGCTGATGGGCGGCGAGCGCGGCGAAGCGCGCCTCGTGCATCCGAACGACGATGTGAATCGCGGGCAATCGTCGAACGACGTGTTCCCGACGGCCATGCACGTGGCGGCTGCCGTTGGCATCGTCAAGCATCTGCAGCCGGCGCTGAAGGCGCTGCGCGAGACGCTCGATAAAAAGTCGAAGGCATTCGCCGATATCGTGAAGATCGGCCGCACGCACTTGCAGGACGCGACGCCGCTCACGCTCGGCCAGGAATTCTCCGGGTATGTCGCGCAGCTCGATCACGGCGCGAAGCATGTCGAATCGGCGCTGGCGCATCTGTATGAACTGGCGCAAGGCGGCACAGCCGTCGGCACGGGGCTCAACGCGCATCCGAAGTTCGCCGACGACGTGGCGGCCGCGATCGGCCGTCTGACGGGCCTGCCCTTCGTGTCGGCGCCGAACAAGTTCGAGGTGATGGCAGCCGCCGACGCGCTGGTGTTCGCGCACGGCGCGTTGAAGACGCTCGCGGCGAGCATGATGAAGATCGCCAACGACGTCCGCTGGCTGGCGAGCGGTCCGCGCTGCGGCCTCGGCGAGCTGTCGATTCCCGAAAACGAGCCGGGCAGCTCGATCATGCCGGGCAAGGTGAACCCGACGCAATCCGAAGCGGTGACGATGCTGTGCTGTCAGGTATTCGGCAACGACGTGGCCGTCAACATCGGTGGCGCGAGCGGCAACTTCGAATTGAACGTGTTCCGGCCGATGATCGCGCACAACGTGCTGCAGTCGGTGCGCCTGCTTGCCGACGGCATGCACAGCTTCAACGACAACTGCGCAGTCGGCATCGAGCCGAACCGCGAGCGCGTCGATCAACTGCTCAATGAATCCTTGATGCTCGTGACGGCGCTCAATCCGCACATCGGCTATGACAAGGCCGCGAAGATCGCCAAGAAGGCGCACAAGGAAGGCACGACGCTGAAGGCCTCGGCGCTGGCGCTCGGCTATGTGACGGAACAGCAGTTCGACGAATGGGTGCGTCCGCACGACATGGTCGGCAACGCGAAGCCCTAAAACCCTTCCCTCCCGCGAGGCTCTCTTTGCAAACGTGCAGAGAGCCTCGGCGCGCAGGCTTCCTTTACACCTTGCCCTGCGCCACTTCCTCGGGCTTCAGGTCGACGATCGCATCGAGTGCGGCCTTCACGTCCATCGCGTACTTCGCGAGCGCCTTGTGTTCTTCTGTTTGCGGCTCGAACGACGGCACGGGCACGGGGCTGCCGTTCTCGTTGACGGCGACCATCACGACGAGGCAGTCGGTGGTTTGCAGCAGTTCGCCGCCTTTCGGATCGCCGGCATAGACGGACACATGGATGTGCATGCTGGTGCGCCCCGTCGCGACGACGCGCGCGCGCAGTTCGACCAGATTGCCGACGTGAATCGGCCGGCGAAAGCGGATATTGCCGACGCTGACCGTCACGCAATAGCGGCTCGACCAGACGGCCGCGCACGCGTACGCGGTTTCGTCGATCCATTTCATCAGCGCGCCGCCGTGCACCTTGCCGCCAAAGTTGACCGAAGTCGGTTCGGCGAGGAAGCGGAACGTGGTTTCTGAACGATCCAGCGGCGCAGCGGTTGGCGTGCTCATCTTGACTCCGGTCAAACAAATCGAAAGGAGCCGATTATACGAGCGCAATAAGGCGGCCGCTGTGCTATCGGGCTTTGGACGTCATTCGATGCACGCGAGATGCCGTGAAGCGACGCCCGAGCGGACTTCGATTCAGCGCAGCGCGGACGCAAAGCGCTCGCGATAATCCAGCGGCAACACGCCAAAGCTGCGTATGAACGCGCGCCGCAAGTTCTGCTCGCTGCCGAAGCCGCAATCGAGCGCGATCCGCTTCAACGGGCGGCGCGATTCGGCCAGCGCCCGCGACGCCGCTTCCAGCCGCATCGCCGACACGGTCTTCGCGGGTGTGCGGCCCACTTCGTCGACGTAGCGGCGCGCGAACGTGCGCGGACTCATGCTCGCTTCTTCGGCAAGCCGCTCGACGGACAGGTCGCCGTTCAGGTTCGACGCCATCCAGCCGTGCAGGCCGTCGAACGCGCCGCCCGCCGATGCCTGCGCCGCGAGCGCCGCGCTGAATTGCGACTGACCGCCGGGGCGCTTGACGAACACGACGAGGCGCCGCGCGACCTGCATCGCGACGGGATGCCCGTAATCCTCCTGGATCAGCGCCAGCGCGAGATCGATACCCGCCGTCACGCCCGCCGACGTCCAAACGGCGCGTGAATCGTCCTCCATACCGACGCCGTTCATGGGCTCGCGGATAAAGATCGGCTCGGCATCCACATGCACGCGCGGGAAACGCTCGGCAAGGCGGTGCGCGTCGCGCCAGTGCGTCGTCGCGCGGCGTCCGTCGAGCACGCCCGCCGCCGCCAGATAAAACGCGCCCGTGCACACCGAACAGACGCGCCGCACGTGCGGCGCGCGCCGCGCGATCCAGTCGATCAGCGCGGGCTGCAGCGTGCGCGGATCGTCGACGGGGATGCCGGGGACGATCAGCGTGTCGATCGGCTCGTCGTCGAGTGCATCGAGACGCTGCGTGACGACGGGCAGGCCGGGAAACGTGTCGAGCACGCCGCCGTCGATCGACGCTACCGTCGTTCGATACGCAACGGGTGAAACACGTTCGCCAGATGCCCGCGACACGCGGCGCGCGTCTCGCACGGTAAGCTCGGCACGATGAAACGCTTCGAGCGGGCCGCATGCGTCGAGCAGCACGAGTTCAGGCGCGACGGCGAAGACGATGTGGCGAACCTGCGGCGCGGGCGCGTCGAGGGTTTCGTGGGAAGCGTGCGACATCAATTGATCCTTAAACGGCATGGCTGTTTCACATGCCCGACGCCGCAACCACGCGTCTGCGCGACCACGCAAACGTGATCGTCGCCAGCGCGGCGAGCGCGAGGAACGGAAAAATCGCCACGTTGATCGCGGCCCAGCCGAGATGTGCGAGCATCTGCCCCGCGCACAGCGAGCCGAGCGCGGAGAACGCGAAGGTGGTGAATTCGCTCGTCGCCTGCGTCTTCGCGCGCTCGGACGGCCGGTACGATTGCGCGAGCAGCGTCGTGCCACCGACGAACATCAGGTTCCAGCCGACCCCAAGACACGCGAGCGCCGCATAGAAATGCGGCAGGTCAGTCGAGCGCAGCGCGAGCACGCCGCACAGCGCCGACAGCACGATGCCCGCGCCGATCACACGCAGCACGCCGAAGCGCGCGATCAGACGCGCCGAGAAAAACGACGGCGCAAACATGCCGACCAGATGCCACTGGATGATCTGCGCGCCATCGCCGATCGAGTGCCCGCACGCGACGGCGGCAATCGGCGTCGCCGTCATCACGAACATCATCACGGCGTAGCCGAGCGCATTGTTCGCGAGCGCGGCCACGAAGATCGGCTGCCGGACGATCGCGCGCCAGGGCCGCGCGGGTTCGCGGTGCGCCGCGGCATCCATGTGCGGCGCGGCATCGCGGTAAAGGCTCGCCAGCAGCGCCATCGACAGCAGGCCGAGTCCTGTGACGAGCGCGTACGAGCCGGCAAACGCGACGGGCGCGAGCCAGTCCTTGCTCCACGCGGCCAGCGCCGGTCCGAGCACGGCTGCAACGACGCCGCCCGTGAGCACCGTCGAGATTGCGCGGCTCTTGGCATCGGCGGGCACGGCGTCGGCGGCGGCCAGCCGGTAATACTGCGCGAACGCCTGAAACACGCCGACGGTCGCCGTGCCCGCGCAAAACGCCCAGAAGCTCTGCTGAAAAATCGCGTACACGGAGATCGCTCCGCCCGCCGCGCCGATGGCCGCGCCGAGCAGAAAGCCCGCGCGACGGCCGATGCGCGCCATCAGGAACGACGCGAAAACCGTCGTCAGCGCGGCGGCGACGGTGATCAGCGAAAACGGCAGCGTGGCGAGCGACTTGTCGGCGGCGAGCGTGTAGCCGACGAGACCCGTGAGCGTCAGATCGATCGATACCGACGATGTGTAGAGCGCCTGACAGACGGCGAGCACGCGCGCAGCGCGCCGGCCGTGCGGATCGGCGTGGCCCGGCACGTCGCTGCGGACGGCGGAAGCGGTGGAAGGAGACGGCGGCATCGGTGGCCTCGAGGCTGGGTGACGATGTCGGCATCGTCACATCGATCGCACTGGCAGAAAGGCCAATGATGCATCAATTTCTGCCAGATGCGCACACGCGATTCGCGCAGATACGCCGGGTGCCGCATACGTATCACTTGCGGAAGGTGACGCCTTCGTCGATCGTGCCGTACATCGTGATGCTGCCCGACCCGGCCGACGACGAGCCCGAGCCGCCCTGCGCACACGCGCTGCAAAGGACGACGGCGATGACCACGGCAAACAGGATTTTCATGACTGCGTTATTCGCTAAACGGGAGAAAGCCCTTTTTGATTCTAGCCTGTCTGGTATGACGACCGCAGATTGCCTCGCCCCACGACGCACGCGAGAATGCATCCGACGCTTCACGACAACCTGAAACATCGAATGCACGATGCGCCTAGAGTGGAGCCATGACAAGCGAACCCGGAAACAGGAGACCCTGATGGCCGCCGCACTTTCCTCCGAACCGAACCACTTTCCCGGCCTGAGCCGCATCGGCGCGCTGCTCGCCGATCCTGGCCGCGCCGCGATGCTGTGGGCGCTGATGGACGGCACCGCGCGTCCCGCGGGCGAGCTGACGCTGATCGCGGGCCTGTCGCCTTCGGCGGCGAGCGCCCATCTCGCGCGGTTGACGGACGGCGGGCTGCTCGCGCTCGAAGTGCGCGGCCGGCATCGCTATTTCCGGATCGCGTCGGCGGAAATCGCGTCGACCATCGAGGCGCTCGCCAACGTCGCGCAAGCCACGGCCCCGCAACGCACCGTGCCGCGCCCGGCGCGCACCGTGCCCGTCGACATGCGCTACGCGCGCACCTGCTACGACCACATGGCGGGCGAAGTGGCCGTGCGGGTCTACGAGCGGCTCATCGACGGCGGCCTGCTGACGGTCCACGGCGACGCGCTCGAAGCAACGTCTGACGGCAAAGCGCTGCTCGCGCAATGGGGCATCGACGTGTCGCAGCAACGTGGGCGACGCCGGCGCTTCGCCTGCACCTGCCCGGACTGGAGCGAGCGGCGCCCGCATCTCGGCGGCGCGCTTGGCGCGGCGCTACTCGATTCGTGGTCGTCGCAGGGCTGGGTCGAGCGCACCGACCGGCCGCGAATCCTGCGCGTGACGCCCGTCGGCCATCGTCAGTTCGACGCCTTTCTCGCGCACTGACGAACGATTCGTCTGACTAAAGCGATCCACGCGACAACTTTTGTTACAGCGCCGTCTGGATGGCTTACAAATGAGAGCGCCTTGAAACAGGGGCCGAAGGTACAGTGATTTCACACGGCGCAGCCTGACGCTGCGCCCGATGGAGCGACAACCATGAAATCACTCGCCACACCCGGCACGACATCCAGACACGCTAACCCTGCCCTTCGACGCGATGCGCGTCGAGCTTCGCTCGTGGCGCTCGCCGTCGCGGGCGCGCTGACTTCGCTTGCGTTGCAGAGCGCCGCAGCGCAGGACGCGCCGCCGCCCGCCAACTACGCGCAAAGCGCGCCGGACAGCGATCCGCCGGGACGCATCGCGCGCCTGAACTACATGGCGGGCACGGTCACGACCGAACCGGCGGGCGCATCCGACTGGTCGTATGCGCAGGTCAACCGCCCGCTCACGACGGGCGACCAGTTGTGGAACGACAAGAATGCGCGCTCGGAACTGCACATCGGATCGACAGCCGTGCGCATGGGCGCGCAAACCAGTCTCGACATCCTCAACCTCGACGACAACAGCGCGCAGCTGAAAGTCGCGCAAGGCACGCTGTCGACCCGCGTGCGCGCGATCACGCCCGGCTCGTCGTATGAGATCGACACACCGAACCTCGCGTTGGGCGTGAACGGCCCCGGCGACTACCGTGTCGACGTCGCCCCCGATGGCAGCAGCACCACCGTCACGGTGCGCAGCGGCAGCGCGACCGTGTACGGCGACAACGGCCAGGTGCCCGTCGGTGCCGGGCAGCAGGTCACGTTCACGGGTACGAGCCTGCAGCAGGCGGCCGCGAGCGGCGCGCCCGGGGCCGATCCGTTCGATCAATGGGCAGCGAGCCGCGATGCCGCCGAGGAGCGCTCGGTGTCGGCGCGCTATGTATCGCGCGAGATGCCCGGCTATCAGGATCTCGATGCGAACGGCACGTGGCGGAGCACGCCGCAGTACGGGCACGTGTGGACACCGAATCAGGAGCCCGCCGGCTGGGCGCCGTATCGCGACGGCCACTGGGCCTGGCAGGCGCCATGGGGCTGGACATGGGTCGACGACGCGCCGTGGGGCTTCGCGCCGTATCACTACGGCCGTTGGGCCTATGTCGACGATTCGTGGGCGTGGGTGCCGGGACAGGCCGCCGTCAGCGAACCGCCCGTGTATGCGCCGGCCCTCGTCGCCTTTGTCGGAGATGGCGATGGCGGCGGCAGTGACTGGGGCGTGAACCTCGCTGTCGGAGGTGTGGCGGCGGCTGGTCTCGCGTGGTTCGCGCTCGGACCCGGCGAGCCGTGGCATCCGCACTGGGGCCGCGATCATGACTGGAGCCCGCGCTATTACGAGCGCGTGAACAACACGGTCATCGTCAACAACCGCGTGGATATCCATAACAACACCCACAACACGTACATCAACTATCGCGCGCCGGGCGCCGTGACGGCGATGCCCGCGACAGCGTTCGTCCACGGACAGCCGACCAACCGCTTCGCGCATCGCGCCGATCCCGCGCAATGGCGCAACGCGCGTTTCAATGCGGGCGCGCCGGGCATTGCGCCCGTCAGGCAGAGTTTCGGGCCGGGCACGCGCAACGCCGCTTATCGGCCGCCTGCGAATGTGATGGCGCGGCCTGTCGTTGGTACGCGCAATCCGGGTGTCCCGGCTGCGTTTCATGACCGGCTCGCGCAGAATTTTGCACAAGGCGGTCACGGACGCGTGCCGGGCGCGGGCGAGCCGATCGTTCATACATCGGTGCCGGCGCGCTTCGGCGCGCAGACGGTCGGCGGGAATGGGCCGGTCGCGAATGTTCGTGTCGTGCGCTCGCATGCGCCGGGGCAGATGCCCGGCGCGATGCCGGGTGCGCCGATGGCAGGTGGTCCGGGCGCTCAGCGGCCCGGCGGCGGCGCTCCGCAGGGCAATGGGCAGAAGCAAGGGATGCCGGGGCACGGGTTCGTACCCGGACAGATCGCGGGCGCGCCGAATGGCCAGCGGCCGGGTGGCGGCGAGGCGCAGGGCAATGGCCAACCGCACGCCATGCCTACGCAGCCGGGGAACGGCGTACCGCGTCCGCCGCAATTTGCGAGTGGCCGCCCGATGAACGGCATGCCGCAACAGCCGGGTCAGCCCGGAAATGCGCAACGGCCCGATATGGGCGCGGGTCAGCAGCGTGAACCCGCGTGGACACAGCACCATGCACCGATGGCACAGCAACACGGCAATCCGCAGCAGTCAGGCGCGGCACAGACGCCTGGACAGCGTCCGCCTATGTCACAGCCGGGTCAGGTCGCGCAGCAGCAGCGTGAGTCAGCGCAGAGATCGGGGAATGGTTTCGGCGGCGGCGTCGTACAAGGACAGCCGCCGCATGGCCAGGATCAGCGCGGGCAACCCGCACCGATGCAGCAGGCTCAGGCGCAACCGCGTCCGGAGATGCATCCGCAGCCGCAGGTCCAGCAACCGCAGGTCCAACAGCAGCCGCGAGCCGACATGCATCCGCAACCGCAGCAGCAGGCGCGTCAGGAATTCCATCCGCAGGCCCAACCTCAGCCGCGTCCGGAGGTTCGTCCGCAACCGCAGCAGCCGCAGCAGCAGGCGCGTCAGGAAATCCGGCCGCAGCCGCAACCTCAACCGCGTCCGGAGTTTCATCCGCAGCCGCAGCAACCACAGCAGCAGGCTCGCCAGGAATTCCATCCGCAGCCGCAACCTCAGCCGCGTCCGGAGTCTCATCCGCAGCCACAGCCGCAACCTCGTCCGGCGCCGCAGCAGGTGCAACAGCCGCATCCGCAACCCCAGCCCCAGCCTCAGCCTCAGCCGCATCAGGACCAGCGCACGACGGGTGGCGGACACGACGAGCATCATCGCGGGTAAGAACCGGCATCACGCCACAAACAGAAACGCCCGCCGCGAATCGCGGCGGGCGTTTCTCGTTCAAGTCGAAGAAAAACCGTCTACGGATCAGATCGCCATCGGCGCCGTCAGCGGTTCATGGTGGCGGTAGCCGACCAGCGAGAAATCGGACGGCTCGATCTTCTCCAGCCATTCAGGCTCATAGACGCCCGTCTTTGCATACTCGGGCACGCGCTCCGAAATCGCGAGCTGCGGGCTTTCGTACGGATCGCGCATCAGTTGCTGCTGCAACATGTCGAGCTGATTCTCGTAGATATGCGCATCGCCGATGAAGTACGTGAACCAGCGCGGTGTATAACCCGTCAGCCGGCCGACGAGGTGCAGCAGCGTCGCCCCTTCCGTCAGGTTGAACGGCGTGCCGAGCCCGACGTCGTTACTGCGGATATAGAGGCACAGCGAAATTTCGCGCTTCGCGACGTTCGGCAGGAACTGATACAGCAGATGGCAAGCCGGCAGCGCGATTTCCTCGAGCACGGCCGGATTCCACGCATGAAACAAAATTCGACGGTCGGACGGGTTTTTCATGATCGTGTCGAGACACTGGCGAATCTGGTCGATCGCCTTGTACAGCAGCACCTTCTGCACGCCGTCTTCCTCGAACTCGGTAACGGGCGCATAACCGCGCGACGCCGCGTCTTCCAGCTGCGCGCTCGCCGCCGCGTCGAGCACCTTGTAGGCGGGCCACTTGCGCCACTGCACGCCGTACACGCCGCCGAGGTCGTCCAGCCCTTGCCGGTAAGGATTGGCGAGCCACTGAGCGTTTTCGTTCGCGTTCCCGTCCCAGACCTTGCAGCCGAGCGCGCGGAAATCGGCGGCACTGCGCGACGCGCGCAGAAAGCCGATCAGCTCGCCGAGCGCCGACTTGAACGCCAGTTTCTTCGTCGTCACGGCGGGGAAACCCTGCTGCAGATCGAAGCGCAACATCGCCCCCGGCATGCTGATCGTGCGGATTCCGGTGCGGTTTTCCTGCCAGCTGCCGGTATCGAGGATCGTGCGGACGAGGTCGAGGTATTGTTTCATGCGGGTTCCTTCGGCAGGACGCGGGCGCGCCGACCGTTTCTGGGAAAAACCCGATTCTAGCAAGCCGGGCGAACCCACGTGAACGCGCTGATAGCGCCGGGCAGAACGGTCGCAAATGCAACCATCGCAAATCTGAACGCTTCATGCACGGCAGAACGCGGCATTCAGAAACCGACGCTTCGCAAACAAAAAAGCCCGGTCAATTGACCGGGCTTTTTGCCCCTACACCAGCCCGTTATCCGCGAGGCCGGCGCTTAAAGATGCGGCATCGTCGACGGCATCTCCGCGTGCGGCGCGAGCGGCTCGCTTTCCATATGCCGCATGCCGTGCGAGCACAACAACCGGTACAGCGTGACGCGCGAAATACCCAGCTCCTGCGCGGCATCGCCCAGACGGCCCCGATGACGCAGCAACGCCAGTTCGATCGCCTGCCGCTCGGCGGCCTCGCGCGCCTGCGCAAGGGACACGGGTACGATTTCGACGTACTCGGCCAGTTCGAGATCGCGCGCCGTGATCGCCCGCCCTTCCGACATCACGATCGCGCGCCGCACGCGGTTGATCAGCTCGCGCACGTTGCCCGGCCAGCTGTAGTTGTGGAGCGCAGCAATTGCATCGGGCGCGAAGCCGCGCAGCCGGCGGCTCGCATCTTTCCTGAAACGTTCGAGCATATGCCGCGCGAGCAGCTCGATGTCCTTGCCGCGCGCGCGCAGCGGCGGCTCGTCGATCTGCAGCACGCACAGCCGGTGATACAGGTCCGAGCGGAACCGCCCTTCGATCATCGCCGTGTTCATGTCGACGTGCGTCGCAGAAATGATCCGCACGTCCACTTCGATCGAACCATGTCCGCCGAGGCGCTCGACCTTGCGCTCCTGCAGGAAGCGCAGCAGGCTCGCCTGGCTTTCGAGCGGCAGGTCGCCGATTTCATCGAGGAACAGCGTGCCGCCGTTCGCCGCTTCGACGCGCCCGATCTTGCGCTGGTTCGCACCCGTGAACGCGCCGCGCTCGTAGCCGAACAGCTCCGATTGCAGGAGATGCGGCGGAATCGCGCCGCAGTTGATGGGGATGAACGGTGCGTTGCGGCGCGACGAACGCTCGTGAATGGCAACGGCCGTGAGCTCCTTGCCGGTGCCCGATTCGCCGGAAATGAAGACGGGCGCGTCGGTCATCGCGACCTTGCGAATCGAGCGGAACAGCGCGAGCATCGCATCGCACGAACCGACCATTTCGCCTTCCGTGCCGCCTTGCGACGCGTCATTGGACGCTGGCTCGCCAAGCGAAACCATGCCATATGCGTGACCCACCGAATCGACGATCCGGTCGCCCGAATAAGGCACGGTAACGTAATCGAAACAATAGTCGCGCACGAGCCGGCGCAATGCGGCGTCCTGCAACTGGCCTGCCATGGTGGTTGCGACCCAGCCGACATTCGGCATGGTCAAACACGATTCAAACGCCGCGATTTCATGCTGCTGGAAACAGCTCGACAGATCGAGCAGACCACCCGCCGCCATCCCCGAGCGTACGGCGCGGCGGGCATCGCGTGCCGAACCGACAACCTCGACATGCCACCCGCGCTCATGAAAACGCGTGTTCAACTCCGCGCTGGGATCTCTTGATACGTAAATCAGTTGCCGCGTGGCGGATTCCATTATTCAGATCCTCTCGTCAACGAACGTTAAGGATGACGGCATGTGCTGATCTGGATTTAGCTTAGAGGCACGCCTATTCGCACGGGATTCGCAAACAGCGAAAACCGAACGGCCATTCCATTCCGTACGGACAGCTGATCCCCGAAAAACGGCGCGTGTATTGAAACGGCCCAGTAGTGGGCTTTTTTAAAAACGTGTGCTGTGGTTGAGAGCTTACTATACGCGCGAGCCGTCGAAAACAAATATGCGAATTAAATCGTTCAGCCTTGCCCGGTAAGGGTTTGCGGTTCATCAGCATGCTCATTGGGGACCGATTAAAACGGTGGAAGCGCATTCACCATACTTTTTTATCAACGTACTACGCATAGCTCGCGCTTAACGCATGGATTTGAAATCCGCGTGTTTTCTGGTCCAGGTTTCAGACCTGAAACGTTTACGTCCGATTTTACTCGACGGACACCCGCACCATTTCGCCACGTCCAATTGCATCAATGGATTGCGACAGATGGCACACGTTTCGCTAAATGTCCCGTACCAAGGAGAGACATCATGCGACTCGTTTTCCGCATCGACTCGAACCACATTTCACTGCTGCCTGCCGGCGTCGCCGTGTGCGTTGCACTTGCGCTGTCGTCAATGTCAGCCGGTGCAGCCAATGTATACGCGCAGGAATCCTTCACGGATGCGACAAACGTGACGATGGCGACCTCCGCGCAACAGGCAACGGAAGTCGCCGCGGATGAAACATCGAACGCGACCGCGGACACAACGACCGGCGTAGATATTGCTACCGGAGTCGACTCGACTGGCCCGCAGTTCACGAACGTACCGGCCGACAGCGCGGCGATGAGCGACTTCGCGCTTGACGACCAGGTGCTGGCGCGCCAGCGCGGCGGCGCGGCGGGCATGGTGATGGTCGCGGCGACGCCGCAGCTGATGCGCGGCGCGGCCGTGACGCTGTGGGACGAAATCGCGCCACCGTCGCCGCTGCCTATTCCCATCGATGCCGCGCGCACCGCGCAAGGTAACGTAGCGAACTACCAGCGGAAGTAGCACAGCAACACGACGTCGCACGCAAAAGAGACCAGTGCAGACTGTTTCGCACTCCAAATGGATAGTCGGGGACATACAAAATGATCGCTTCATGGGGGATGCTGTGCCGCCGCGCAATGGGTGCAGGTAGCACGACTGGCGCGCCACGGCTCGCGACACGGCTGGCCGTCATCGCCGGTCTGTGCGCCGCCGGCTTCGCAGGCGCGGCCTTCGCACAGGCCGCGAACCCGGGCGACATCATCGTTCAGCGCGAAATCACCCCGCGCATCGCCTATGCGCCCGTGCCGAAAGATCAGGACCCGATCAGCGCGCGCGTCTCGACCTTCCCCGCCACCACCTTCAACCCGACGATGGCGCAAGTCGCGTCGGATGCCGACCTGACCAACGCGCACGGGTCGACGGGCCTCGACAGAAACGTCGCGGGCGGCGCCGGGCTGCAGGCCGTCACGCGCATCCTCACGGGCAACACCACGAACAACAACGTCGCGCTCAACTCGGGCGGCATCGGCCAGCCGGCGCCGGGCGTCGGCGGCAACATTTCGGCGTCGGTGACGGGCGCGCTTGCGCCGCTGTCGACCGCGCTCGGCGGCGCGCTTGGAGGCCTCGGCAAATGAACACACTACTTCGCCCGATTCCGCTGCTCGCAACGCTCGCCCTGGTCGCCGCGCAACCGTCGTACGCGCAGCAGGTGGGACGCGTGAGCGGCGACGCGAGCATCGCCACGGGCGCCGCCGTCAGCGCGACGGGCGCGATCACGGTAAACCAGGCCGCGGGCCTGAACAACGCGCAGACCAACCAGCTGACGATCACCAACGGCGACGCCGTCGCGAACGACAACGCGAGCATGCAGAGCGCCACCGCGCGGGCGCGGGTGCCGAGCGCGCGCGCGTCGATCGAAGGCAACGCGTTTTCGAATTCGTCCGGAGCGGTGATGGTGAACCAGTCTGCGGGCGCAGGGAATCTCCAGCGCAACAGTGTGCTGCTCGGCACTGCGGCGCCTGGGGTCGAGACCGTCTCGGATGGGGTGCTATCCGCGACGGCCGCGAATAACGGCGGTCAGAGTCGAGCGGTCGCACCACAAGGCGTCCGCGAGGCCAGCATTTCCAGCGATGCCTTCAAGAACGTCAATGGAATCGTGCAGATCAACCAGACTGCCGGAGCCGGTAACGCCACGGCGAACAGTTTTGTGCTCCGTCCCCCGGCGGGCACTCTTTTCTAACTGACCACAACTAGTATCGGAGCGAAACCATGAAGCGCACACTCATTGCAGCAGCCGTCCTCGCAGCCGCTTCCACCAGCGCCTTCGCGAGTCCGCTGAAGAACCCGTTCATCTTCAATGCGACGCTGGTCGGAGAAGCCGTCGGGATCGAAGGATTCGTCACGCTGTTCGGCTGCGTCAGCGTCTCCAGCACGGCGGGCGCCGTCGTCAACAACACGCAGCGTGCCTACGCGCACGCCTCGCTCAGCCCGAACGCGCAGTCGTACACCTCCGGCTCCATCACGACGCGGATCGACAACAGCTACAAGTCGATCAACGGCGGCGGCAACGCATGGGCTTCGCTGTCGACCTCGCACTCGTCCGAGTCGTATCGCGCGCAGGGCCATCAGTCTTCGTCGGGCTACGCGTATGGCAACCAGAGCAGCTCGGTCAAGGGCGGCGGCTTCGAGTTCAGCGCGCAGGCAGCGGCCATCGGCGGCAGCTTCAGCCATGAAAGCCAGAACGCCGGCGGCCACATCTCGGCGGGCGGACACGCAAGCACCAGCTATGAAACCGCTTCGCACTACAACCCGTGGACAGGCAGCGCCTCGGGCCATACGAGCATTTCTGGCGGCCTGTCCGCTGGCTACAAGGAATCGAGCTACAGCAACAGCGAGCAGGTCGGCGGCGCGTTCGGCGCAGTCGAAGCCTCGGGCCAGGGCAAGGTGTGGGGTTACAAGGCCAACCAGGGCTCCGGCTATAGGGCCTACGGCGAGCAGTCGAGCGGCTACGAAGTCGAGAAATCGAAGACGCACGACAGCGTCGCTGCGCAGTGGGGATTCAGCTCGTCGGTCTCGAAGACGGACGTCGACGTGTATGGCTCGGTCACGCAGCACATCAACACGCAGAAGGCGGGCAACCTGACGGCGACGACGGGCAGCAACGCCGCGCAGAACGTGAGCGGCAACATCGGCGTCAACATCGCGGAAGGCATCAACAACGCGCAGAGCAACGACGCAGCGCTCGCTTCCGTCGATGCCGGCAACGTGTTCGGCAACGCCCAGGTCTTCAACAACCAGAGCTCGGGAGGCAAGGCCAGCATCAACAACTTCAACGTGAACGCCTCGGTCGGCGACGGCTCGCTGCAGTACGCGTCGGGCAACGTCGGCGTGAACGTCGCGTCGGGCATCAGCAACGTGCAGAACAACAGCATGGCTGCCTCGACGTCGACGGTGTCGCGCAGCCACGGCAGCGCGGCGATGGTGGCGACGGATGAATCGTCGCAAACGGCGGGTGTGGACTTCCGTGGCTCGTTCGAAGGCACGGCGACGCTCGGCGCAGGCGCGCTCAGCCACGCGACGGGCAACATCGGCGTGAACATCGCGGGCGGCGCGGGCAACGTGCAGCACAACGGGCTCGCGATCGCTTCGATGAACACCAGCCGCTAAGAAAGGCAGCTGAAACAGGCAGCCATACGGGATGCGCCGGCGGCCAATGCAGCTGCCGGCGCGACTTGGCAGGAGACCAGCATGTCCGGGTTTGACCGGTTCCCGGCGTTACGACTCGCCGCAACTGCCGTTGCGCTCGTTACTTGCACGTTGTGTGCGCGAGTGAACGCACAGGCGAGCGTCGACACGTCTACCCTCGCAGGTATTCCGCTTACCAAAACGGTGCACTCGATGAGGGACCTGCGTTACCGCCACATCGTCAGCCAGCAGTTCGATTACAGCTGCGGTGCGGCGGCGCTCGCAACCCTCCTCAAGTACGGCTACGGCATCGACATCCCCGAAACGGACCTGATCCGCCGGATGATGGTTTTCTCGACGCCGGAGGTAGTGGTCAAGAACGGCTTTTCGATGCTCGACATGAAGAAGTTCGTCGAGACGATCGGGCTGCGGGGCCGCGGATTCCGCGTAAACACGGACGCGCTGTATCACCTCCAGGTGCCCGTCATGGTTCTGATGAACCTCGACGGCTATGAGCATTTCGTGATCGTCAAGCACGCGCAGGACGGTCGCATCTTCATCGCGGATCCCGCTCTCGGCAACCGGATATTGCTCGAGGAAGACTTCGCGAAGACATGGAATGGCCTCGTATTCGCAGTCGTCGGGAAACCTTTCAGGGAGGATTCCCCGCTGTTGCAGGACAACGAATCGCTGGCCTTGCGGCTGCGCGAGCGCGCGCTCGCCAACGGCACGGCCGCGACTCCCTTTGTCGAATACGGCTTGATCAAGGCAGACCTGTTCTGACTCACCCATGAAGCACTACCTCAACCAGCCCGGCCGCACCTGTTTCGCGACATTGATCGCGACGGCTTGCGGCCTCGCAACCAGCGCTTTCGCCGCAGACGTTTCGACGTCCCGCGACGTGGCGCCGGCGGCGATCCAGTGGCAAAGCGTCGGGGATGATGTGCTCGCCCAGCAGACCGGAAAAGGCGCGGGCGGACAAATGATCTCCGGTTTCGTATTGAACGTACTTTCGCAATGGCAGTTGCCGAACGGCGCGAACGCGCTCGCGCAAGGCAGCCTCTCCGTTGCACGCGATGCGGCGAACGCGCTGACGGCCAACGTCAACACGCTCGCGCGCGTCACCGACGGCCGCGGCAATCCGGGCGCAGACCCGAATGCCCAGACGATCGGCGGACAACGCATCGCGGTCAACGGCGTATCGCAGGTCACGCAGGTGGCGGGCGATCGCAACGCCGGCTTCAACACGGCGACGATCGACTTCAACAACAATCCGCAACTGCTGGCAGGCGGCACGAATGCGCAGAGCGCCGCGGCATCGAACCCGGCGGGCAACGTCAAGGCGGGCATCTCGTTCGGCAACGGCGGCGTGACGGTCGCGCTGCAGACGCCTGCCGGCATCGCATCGCAAACCATTGCACCCAGCAACGCGCAACAGGCCGGCGCGATTGCCCAACTACTGCAGATTGCAGGCAATAACCAGCAAGTCGCCAACCAGTTGCAGCTCTCGTTGCAGACGACGCCCATGTCGTCCTCGATGCTGCGCCAGGCCGGCGTACTACAAGCCCTGCAAAACGCGGTAAATGCAAGGAGATAGGGCGGGCCGCCACCCGCCGAACAGGCGTCATCAGGAGGAGAAGTCGTACAGAAAGCGGCGGCACAAAGCATAAGAACCAGCCAAGTGCTGCCAGATTCACCGGGGGAAGAATAATGATGATTGATACAACAGACAGGAAGCCGCGAGTCCGACTCGCGGCTATTCCTGCTGCTGCGATGCTGTTCGCGCTGTCGCAGGGGGTTTCCGCACAAGCCATCAACAACCAGTCGCTCGAAGAGCGGCTCAACACGCTGATGCGCGTCGTCGACGAGCAGCAGCGGCAGATTCACTCGCTCGAACGGCAGGTCACGAATCTGGAAATGTCGCAGCGCGGCCGCGGTGCGCCTGGCTATGGCGCGCCCGCCGGCAGCGAGGCCGTTGCCGAGCAGCCGGGCGCGGACGGCCTGCCGATGCCGTTGCCGCCGCTCGCCCAGGTGACGCCGGGCGCGCCCGCGCCGGGCAACGCGACGGGCACCGCGACGGGTGTGCCCGTCAATCCGCCCGCGCCGGAAGGCTCGACGTCGGCGGGCTCGCCCGGCACCAGCAATCCCAACGCGCAGGCGAGCGGCCCCGGCATGCCGGAAGGCGCCGTCGGCCAGACGCAGAAAGCCGCCGAGCCGGTGCGCACGCAGGCCGAGGAAGCCGTCGTGCAGCGCGAGCACGCGCCGCTCTTCGATCACAAGCTGACGCTGGACTGGGGCATCAGCGATACCTACTACGACCGCCGGCAGCTGCAGCTGTCGGGCTTCCTCGCGCTCGACGCGATCTTCCTCGGCAACATCAACCTGGGCCAGACCAAGTCGCACCAGGTGATGGCTGATCTCGACGTGCGCTACGGCCTCACGGACCGCATCAGCGTCGACGTCGACGTGCCGTATGTCTACCGGCACAGCCAGTTCATCGTCGGCGGCGCGGGCGGCGCGGCGAATACGCTGTCCGACGCGTCCGTCAACTCGCACGCGATGGGCGACATGAACTTCGGGTTCTACTATCAGATCCTGAAGGAGACCAACAGCATCCCCGACGTGGTCGGCAGCCTGCGCGTGAAAGCGCCGACGGGCACCTCGCCGTTCGGCATCAAGGTCGTGCAACTCGAGCCGGACAACACGAACCTCGTCGCACCGTCGAAACTGCCAACGGGCACGGGCTTCTGGAACGTGACGGCGGGCCTGTCAGTGCTGAAGACCTATGACCCCGTCGTGCTGTTCGGCAGCCTGTCTTACACGTATAACATCGCGCGCTCATTCTCGGATATTTCATCGATCGCCGGGCAGACGCAGCCCGCGACCGTGAAGCTCGGCGATATCTTCCAGCTCGGCGCGGGCGTCGCGCTTGCGTTCTCCGACAAGGACTCCGCCAGCATCTCGTACACGCTCGCGCTGCAGCCCGCGTCGAAAACGAAGGCGCCCGGCGGCGATTACGTGAATGTGCCGGGCAGCGAGACGACGGCAGCCGTGATGAATTTTGGCCTGAACCACGTAGTGAACAAGCATCTGACGATCAACGGTTCGGTATCGATCGGCATGACGCCCGACGCGCCGAACTATGTGATCGGCATGCGCTTCCCCTATACCTTTTGACGTGACACCGATACGAGGCAGATCGTGCGCGAAACTTCTCATCTGAGCTCCGTTCCCCCGCTCGCCGGATCCGGGTTGCGTCTTGCCGTGTCACGCGGGAGCGACACGCCCGCGGCGCATCCCGTGGCCGTCGACGCGCCGCGCGGCGCCGCGCCCGATCCCGGCGCGCGGATCCTGCTGTACGCCGCCCGCACGCCCGACGACGCGCTCGTCGAGCATCTGAAGAGCCGCGGCTGGAGCGTGCTGGTTGCGCGCTCGGCGCATGAGATCGGCCGGCTCGTGAAGCCCGCGACGATGTGCGCGGGAATCGTCGACATGGCGAGCTTTGCCGTACGCGATCTGCCCGGCCTGGAGGCGAGCTTGCGCGCGCAGCAGGTCGGCTGGATCGCGCTGGCGAATCCCGAACGGCTCGCGGACCCGGCCGTGCGGCGGCTGATCCGCCATTACTGTTTCGACTACGTGAAGATTCCCGTGGCGAACGCGACGATCGACTATCTGGTCGGTCACGCGTACGGCATGGTCAATCTGTGCGACGCCGATTTTCCACCCGACACGACGGGCGCGAGCGATGACGAGATGGTCGGCACCTGCGAAGCGATGCAGCAGCTGTTCCGCACGATCCGCAAGGTCGCGAACACCGACGCGAGCGTGTTCATCTCGGGCGAATCGGGCACGGGCAAGGAACTGACGGCGCTCGCGATCCACGAGCGCTCGCCGCGCCGCAAGGCGCCGTTCGTGCCGATCAATTGCGGCGCGATTCCGCATCATCTGCTGCAGTCGGAGTTGTTTGGTTACGAGCGCGGCGCGTTCACGGGCGCGAACCAACGCAAGATCGGACGCGTCGAATCGGCCAACGGCGGCACGCTGTTTCTCGATGAAATCGGCGATCTGCCAATGGAGAGCCAGGCGAGCCTGTTGCGCTTCCTGCAGGAAGGCAAGATCGAGCGGCTGGGCGGCCATGAATCGATTACCGTCGATGTGCGCATCATCTCGGCGACGCACGTCGATCTGGAAGGCGCGATGGGTGACGGGCGCTTCCGTCAGGATCTGTTTCACCGGCTGTGTGTGCTGCGCGTCGACGAGCCGCCGCTGCGCACACGGGGCAAGGACATCGAACTGCTTGCGCATCACATACTCGGCAAGTTCAAGACGGACAATGCGCGCAAGATTCGCGGCTTCACGCCCTCGGCGATCGAGGCGATGTACAACTACCACTGGCCGGGCAACGTACGCGAGCTGATCAACCGGGTGCGCCGCGCGATCGTGATGGCGGAGAACAAGCTGATTTCCGCCGCGGATCTCGACCTCGCGCACTTCAGCGAGCAACAGACGATGAGTCTTGCGCAGGCGCGCGAGGCCGCCGAGAAGCGTGCGATCGAAGTCGCGCTGCTGCGGCACCGGCACCGGCTCAACGAGGCGGCCACGGATCTTGGGATTTCGCGTGTGACGTTGTATCGGCTGATGGGTACGCATGGGTTGCGGGATGCGTCGACCGACGAAAAGGCGGGTTTCAAGGGCGATGAGAAGGGAGATGGCAAGGGCGCGTATGGGGGCGATCACGAATCGCGCGAGTGACGGTTTTTGTTTGTTTGCCGGTGTGGCTTCGCGGTTCGCGTCGACAGACGCCGGTGTGCTTGAGTGACGCGCATTCTGGCGGACGGCGCGCGGTCGGGTAGAATCGGCTTCCGCTTTCTATCCGCTTCACTCTTCGCATGACGACGCTGACCCTGATCGTCGCTCGCGCCCGCAATGGCGTGATCGGCCGTGATAACCAGTTGCCCTGGCGACTGCCCGAAGATCTCGCGTTCTTCAAACGCACGACGATGGGCGCGCCTATTGTCATGGGGCGCAAGACGCATGAATCGATTGGGCGGGTGCTGCCTGGGCGGCGCAATATTGTTGTGACGCGGGATGCTCAGAGACGTTTCGACGGGTGCGATACCGTTACTAATCTCGATGATGCGTTGGCGCTCGCTGAGCGCGATGGGGCGGCGGAGGCGTTTTTGATCGGCGGCGCGCAGTTGTATGAGGAAGGGGCGCGACGCGCGGATAAGATGATCGTTACTGAGATTCATGCCGACTTTGACGGTGATGCCAGGTTTCCGGCGCCTGATCCGGCAGTGTGGGATGAGGTTTCTCGCGAGACGCATCGGGCTAAAGAGCCGAATGATTTTGAGTATGCGTTTGTGACTTATCGGCGCGGAGCGCGGTAGGTTTTTTTTGTCTGCGACGCTGTTTGGTTTTGTGCGCGTTCGCGGGTTAGTGGTTGGCTTTTCTTGTCTCTGCGCTGGCAGCCGCGGTGGCGCCTTCGCGGCGCGGGCGTTTTGGTTTTTTTGCTTCTGCGCTGGCATCCGCGCTTTGCCTTCGTGCTCCAAGCGTTGCCCCTGTGCGGGGCGGCACCTACTTTTCTTTGCCGCCGCAAAGAAAAGTAGGCAAAAGAAAGCGGCTAACACCGCCAGTTCTAGTGCTTGCCTGAGGGCCCCCAACCGGTCCCACGCTTCGCACGGCAACCACGTGACCCATGTTTGTTGCCAACGCTTTGAATTGACGCCTCACCCGCCGCGCACGCCCGCGTCGCAGCACGCCGTGCCTGATATTCCACTGCCGCCCAGGTGGCAAACTGTGTGTAGGCCGTAGCGCCACACACGCCTCACTCCGGACCGATAGCGCACGCGTTCCACCATGTACGAGCGCCAGGCTATACGACACGACAACCTACACACAGTTTGCCACCTGGGCGGCGCAAACCATTCGCTGCCGCTAGTTCTTGTTCGGGTGTTTGAAGTGGGTGAGGCGATCATTCGAAGCGTTGGCAACGAACGCGAACAGAAATGCTGCCGTGTGAAGCGCAAGACCCTTTGGGGGCCCTCAGGCAAGAAGAAATGTTGGCGGTGTTAGCCGCTTTCTTTTGCCTACTTTTCTTTGCGGCGGCAAAGAAAAGTAGGTGCCGCCCCGCACAGGGGCGACGCTTGAAGCACGAAGGCAAAACGCGGATGCCAGCGCAGAAGCAAAAAAATCACAAAACCCAGCGACAAGCCAACCAAAAACCCACCCGGCCGCAGGCCAAAAAAACCATCACTGCCCTGCAACAGTCATCCGCTCAATCAAAACAGAGCCAGTCTGCTTAGTCCCGCGGACAATCGTGTCCGCTCCAATAGCGACGACATGCCGGAACATCTCCTGCAGCGTACTGGCGACAGTGATCTCTTCAACGGGATACTGAATCTTCCCATTCTCGACCCAGAACCCTGACGCGCCGCGCGAATAGTCACCCGTCACGTAGTTGACGCCCTGCCCCATCAGCTCGGTGAGCAGCAACCCCGTCCCAAGCTTGCGCAACATCTCCTCGAAGTCATCAGACGCCTGCGTCAACGAACTCCGCAGTGACAGATTATGCGAACCACCCGCGTTACCAGTCGTCGGCATACCGAGCTTGCGCGCCGAATACGTCGACAGAAAATACCCTTCGACGACGCCATCTTTCACGACAGAACGCTGCTTCGTCCGCACGCCCTCTTCGTCGAACGGCGCACTGCCCATGGCGCGCGGCACGTGCGGATCTTCTACGACCTGCACATGCGGCGCAAATACCGGCTTGCCAAGGCTATCAACCAGGAACGTCGTCTTGCGATACAGCGCGCCGCCGCTCGTCGCCTGCACGAACGCGCCGAGCAGTCCCGCCGCGAGCGGCGCCTCGAACAGCACCGGCACCTTGCGCGTATCGAGTCCACGCGCACCCATGCGCGCCAGCGCGCGCTCCGCGGCATAGCGGCCGACGGCTTCGGGATCGGCGAGCTCGCCTGCGCTGCGCTTCGACGTGTACCAGTCGTCGCGCTGCATGTTGCGCGCACTGCCCGCGATCGGCGCGCACGCCACGTAATGACGCGAATACGGATAGCCCGAGAGAAAACCGCGCGACGTGCCGAGCACGAACTGCGAATGCTGCGCCGACACACTCGCGCCTTCCGAGTTCTTGATCTGCGGGCTCACGGCGAAGGCCGCGTCTTCCGCACGGCGCGCGAGTTCGACCGCTTCGTCCGCGTCCAGATTCCACGGGTGATACAGGTCGAGGTCGCGCGGATCCTTTTCGAGCAGCTCTTCTTCCGCGAGGCCCGCACAGTCGTCCTCGGCCGTGAAGCGCGCGATGTTGTACGCGGCCATCACGGTGTCCTTCAGCGCTTCGGACGAAAAGTCAGAGGTACTCGCATTGCCGCGCTTGTTGCCGATGAACACCGTCACGCCGACCATCTTGTCGCGGTTGTGCTCGATCGTTTCGACTTCGCCGCGACGCACTGAGACGGACAGGCCGTCGCCTTCCGAAATCTCGGTTGCCGCGTCGCTTGCGCCGAGCGACTTTGCGTGACGAAGAATGTCGGAGGCGATTTCCTTCAGTTCATCCTGCGTATGCGGGAAAAATCGTTGCCGGGCTTCCGTGTCTGCTGCCATTGTCGTTTGCCGTCCTGAGTTGCGGTGCCGTCCGGGCCGAAGCCCGCGAGAGTTCGTCGTTGCCAGCGCTGTGTTCAGCCGGCCTGTGCGCCGACGTATCCCGCGATCATAGCAAGCTCTACGCTAGCGTACCTGGCATTCGCATGTGCCTCCCGCGCATGTGCTTCGCGGACCGCACCTCGCCCAGCCAGCGCGGCCCGGCACGCTACAATATCGCGCATGACACGCAAAACCCGCATTCAACCCATGGAACCCGCTGCCGTCGTCGACGACAACGGGTATGACCGTCCCAGCAAGTCGCAACTGAAGCGCGAAATGCACGCGTTGCAGGAGCTGGGCGTAGAACTCGTCGCGCTGCCCAAAGACGCATTGAAGCGCATGCCGATGCCCGAATCGCTCGATGACGCCGTGCGCGCAGCACGCCGCATCACCGATCACGAAGGCAAGCGCCGCCAGATGCAGTATGTCGGCAAGGTGATGCGCGGCCTGCTGGACGACGAAACGGCCGCGTTGCGCGAAGCGCTCGACAAGTACAAAGGCATCAACAAGGCCGAAACGGCGCGCCTGCACTGGATCGAACGCACCCGCGAGAAACTGCTCGCCGACGACGCCGCGCTGACCGAATTTATCCGCCAGCATCCCACCGTCGACCCGCAGGAAGGCCGCACGCTGATCCGCAACGCGCGGAGGGAAGCGCAGCAAGGCAAGCCGCCCCGCTACTTCCGCGATCTGTTCCAGTGGATCAAGAACGCGGACGGCGCCGGCAACGACGATGCCGACAGCAACGATTCCGACGATCTGGACGACGACGATGACGAATCCCGTGCGTAATCATCCCGACGAGCTGATCGTCGGCCTCGTGTCGATCAGCGACCGCGCCAGCACGGGCGTCTATGAAGACAAGGGCATTCCGTCGCTGCAGGAATGGCTCGGCGGCGCCCTCACCTCGCCGTTTCGCACGGAAACTCGGCTGATCCAGGACGACGCGCCGACCATCACGAAGACGCTGATCGAACTGGTCGACGAAGCCGGCTGCGATCTCGTGCTGACGACGGGCGGAACAGGTCCCGCGCGCCGCGACGTGACGCCGGAAGCGACGCTGGCGGCGGGAACGAAGGAAATGCCCGGCTTCGGCGAGCAGATGCGGCAAATCAGCCTGAACTTCGTGCCGACGGCGATCCTGTCGCGCCAGGTGGCGGTGATCCGCGAGACGGCCGAACGCGCCGCGCTGATCGTCAATCTGCCGGGGCAGCCGAAGTCGATCAGGGAAACGCTGGAAGGCTTGCGCGATGAAACGGGGAAAGTGAAGGTGCCGGGCATTTTCGCCGCGGTGCCGTATTGCATCGACCTGATCGGCGGCCCGTACATCGAGACGAACGCCGCCGTCGTGACGGCGTTCCGGCCGAAGAGCGCGGTGCGCGCTCCGCGGCAAGGCTGAACGTTATTTCGCGGGAGCGTCGCTCGACGGCGCGTCGACAGGCGTGCTCGCGGCCGGGATCAGGAAATGCTCGCGGTAGTAGCGCAGTTCGTCGATCGATTCGTGGATGTCGGCGAGTGCGGTGTGCATCGCGCGCTTCTGGAAGCCCTTGTAGATCGCGGGCTGCCAGCGGCGGCACAGTTCCTTCAGCGTGCTGACGTCGAGGTTACGGTAATGGAAGAACGTCTCCAGTTCGGGCATCCAGCGCGCCATGAAACGGCGGTCCTGGCAGATCGAGTTGCCGCACATCGGCGACTTGCCGGGCGGAACGTGCTGGCCAAGGAACGCTCGGATCTGTTCAGTAGCGTCGGCTTCCGTCACCGTCGACGCCCGCACGCGGTCGATCAGCCCGGAACGGCCATGCGTGTTCTTGTTCCAGTCGTCCATCTTGCCGAGCGTTTCGTCGCTCTGATGAATGGCGAGCACAGGGCCTTCAACCAGCCTGTCGAGCGTCGAATTCGTCACGACAACGGCGATTTCGATGATGCGGTCGTTGTCGGGATCGAGCCCCGTCATTTCCATGTCCAGCCAGACGAGATTCATGTCGCTGCGCACGAGCGGCTGATCGACGGATTCGATAATGTCAGTCATTGAAGGCAACCTTGATTTGAGACCGCGCGAGCGGATCACGTTACACCCGCCGCCCGCCGAAGATGGCGCGCTCCCGCCCACGAGCGGGAACAAACATATAATTCTCGCATAGAACCTACGGATTCCCCGGATGCCTCCTCTCTACTTCACCGTTCTGTTCGTGGTCGCCGTGCTGGCGATGGTCGGCACGAAGCTCTGGCTCGCGTCGCGCCAGATCCGCTTCGTTGCGGCGCACCGTGAGAGCGTGCCGCAGCAGTTCGCCGGCACGATCGCCCTGTCCGCGCACCAGCGCGCCGCCGATTACACGGTCGAGCGCACGCGGCTCACGATGATCGAGATCGTCGTCAGCGCGGCCGTGCTGATCGCGCTCACGCTGCTGGGCGGCGTGCAGGCACTCGATTTCGCCATTGGCGACTGGGTGGGCTATGGCTACGTCGGCCAGATCCTGCTGGTGGCAGCCGTGATTGCGATCACGAGCGCGATCGACCTGCCGTTCGATTATTACCGCCAGTTCGGCATCGAGCAGCGCTTCGGCTTCAACCGGATGACCAAGCGCATCTTTTTCGCCGACCGCATCAAGGGCGTGCTGCTCGGCGCCGCGTTCGGCCTGCCGCTGCTGTTCGTCGTGCTGTGGCTGATGAATCAGGCGGGCACGTACTGGTGGTGGTGGACGTGGGTCGTCTGGGTCGCGTTCCAGATGCTCGTGCTGATCCTCTATCCGAGCTTCATCGCGCCGATGTTCAACAAGTTCGAACCGCTGAAAGACGAAGCGCTCGTGCAGCGCATCGATGCGCTGATGAAGCGCTGCGGCTTCGCGGCCAAGGGCCTGTTCGTGATGGACGGCAGCCGCCGCTCGGCACATGGAAACGCGTATTTCACGGGCTTCGGTTCGTCCAAGCGCATCGTGTTCTTCGACACGCTGCTCTCGCGCCTGTCGGGCAGCGAGATCGAAGCGGTGCTCGCGCATGAACTCGGCCATTTCAAGCGCCGCCATGTGATCAAGCGGATGGTCGTTACGTTCCTGATCAGCCTCGCGATGCTCGCGCTGCTCGGCTGGCTCGCGCAGCGTACGTGGTTCTTCGAGGGCCTCGGCGTGCGGCCGTCGATGACGGGCAGCAACGACGGGCTCGCGCTCGTGCTGTTCTTCCTCGCCGTCCCCGTGTTCCTGTTCTTCGTGACGCCGCTGGGCAGCCTCAGTTCGCGCAAGCATGAATTCGAAGCGGATGCATTCGCCGCGACGCAGGCCGACGCGAAGGATCTCGTCAATGCGCTCGTCAAGCTGTACGAAGACAACGCGTCGACGCTTACGCCCGACCCGCTCTACACCGCGTTCTACTACTCGCATCCGCCCGCCTCGCAGCGGATCGACCGTCTGCTGCGTCACGCATGAGCGGCCGCTCGCCGAAAGCGCTGCGCGCCGCTGCCGCCAGCGACCGCGCGCAGGAGCGCGTGCGCGGCCTCGTGATCGCCGCGCATGGACGTCACTACATCGTCGCGCCCGAGGACGGCAGCGCGATCCTGCAATGCTTCCCGCGCGGCAAGCGCAGCGAGATCGCCGTCGGCGATCAGGTGCTGTACGAGTCGACTTCGGCCGATCAGGGCGTGATCGTCGAGATCGGCGAACGGCGCAATCTGCTGTATCGCTCGGATCAGTACAAGTCGAAGCTGTTCGCCGCGAATCTCGATCAGTTGCTGATCGTGCTCGCCACGGAGCCGCATTTCAGCGAAGACCTGCTCGGGCGCGCGCTCGTCTCTGCGGAAGAGAACGAGCTGAAGCCGCTGATCCTGCTGAACAAGATCGACGTCGAAGCCGCGCTGCCGCTCGCGCGCAAGCGGCTCGACCGGTATCGCGGGCTCGGCTACACCGTGCTCGAAGTGTCGATCAAAGCGCAGCCGGACGCCGCGCGCGAGACGTTCGAAGCGCATCTGAGAGGCCATTCGACGCTGCTGCTGGGTCAGTCGGGCATGGGCAAGTCGACGCTCGTCAATCTGCTGATTCCCGATGCCGAAGTGGCGACGCGCGAAATCTCGACGGCGCTCAACAGCGGCCGTCACACGACCACGTTCACGCGTCTCTACCCGCTTCCTGGTGGCGAAGGCGCGTTGATCGATTCGCCGGGCTTTCAGGAATTCGGCCTGCATCATCTGACGGAAGGCAAGCTCGAACGCGCGTTTCCCGAGTTCAGGCCGCTGCTGCCCAACTGCCGGTTCTACAACTGTCATCATCTGCACGAACCCGGCTGCGCGATCCTCGAAGCCGTCGCCGATGGCCGCATCGCGAAGGAACGGCATGCGCTCTACGCGCAGCTCGTACATGAGGCGAGCCAGATCGTCCGCTGACAGGCAATCATGATGAAGCTCATGCGCGCGCCCAACGTCGTGATCGGGCAGCATTGGATCAACGTGCTGGCGGCGGCGGGTATCGCGTGCGAATTGCATAACCGCTATCTGAGCGGCGCCATCGGCGAAATTCCGGCGGATCAGTGCGCGCCGGAGTTGTGGCTCATGGACGAGCGCGACGAAGCGTTGGCGAGGAAGTTGATCGATGCGGCGCGCAGCGGGCCGGCCGTCGGCGCGCCCGGCTGGCGCTGCGCGCATTGCGGTGAAGTGCTCGAAGCGCAGTTCACCGTGTGTTGGAATTGCGGCACGGCGCGCGAACCTCTGGACGGCTGAATCGCCTCTTTAATGGATGGCTCGGCGCTCAGGCGAGCCAGACGGCGATCGTCAGCATCAGCAGCAGAATCATCCACAGGATGACAGCCCGCCACACGAGCCCCACCGCCGATTGCAGCGTGCGCGGCGTGCAGTCGTCACCGACGGGCATCGGGCCGCCGTCGCCCGTTGCCAGCGCGTCGAGGCTCGATACCTCGGCGAGCGGGCCCGCGAGACGCGCGCCCAATGCGCCGCTGCCCGCAGCGAGCAGCACGCCGTCGTTCGGGTCGGGCCATTGACGCGCATGATTGCGCCACGCATAGATCGCGTCTTCGAAGTTGCCGACGATCGCAAAGCCCATCGACGTCAAACGCGACGGGATCCAGTCGATCACGAAGAACGCGCGTTGCGCGAAGGTGGAGAACGCAGCCGTACGGTCGTCGACAGGCTTCGACCAGGTGCGCGCCAGATACTCAGCCGTGCGATACAGCACCGCGCCCGCCGGCCCGACGGGAATCAGGAACCAGAAGAACACGCCGAACACATGCCGATGCGATGCGACGACGGCATGAATCAGCGTGTGACGGACGATTTCGCTGACGGGCATGTCGACGGTATCGATGCCCGTCCATTCATTGAGGATTTCACGCGCGCGCGGCACGTCGTCGTTGTTCAACGACAGATGGATGTCCGTGAAGTAATGGCTGAACTGGCGAAAGCCGAGCGTGAAGTACAGCACCGCGACGTTCCACAGGAACGCGAGCACGAAGTGAATCTCGTACAGCACGAAATAGATCAGGCCGGTGACGAGCGTCCACGGCAGCACGACGACCAGCCACGCGAGGATGCCGTGCTTCTCCTTCCCGGCATCGAAGCCGTGCGCCGTCGATTCCGCATGGTATTGAAGGAGTGCCGACACCGGATTGTTCGGCGACAGCGCGCGCATCTGTTCGATGATGAGGGCCAACAATACGGAGAAAAAAGTCATGCGAGACGCCGTGCTATTCGAGTTCTTACCGGGCGGTTCTTGCCGGCCGATCCGGTCCGATGAGCGGAATTGGTCACTACGATAGCACAGGGTCGGATGAGGCTGAGCGGCTGCAATACAAACGTAATGCAGCGAGACTGCATGCCGATCGCGCGGCTATGCATCATGCAGCGAGGAAGCGATAGAAATTGCGCAACATGCCCGCCGTTGCGCCCCAGATGAAGTAATCGCCGCCTACTTCGCCGCGCGGATACGGCATTGCAAAAAAACGACGCTCGCCGCCTTCCCAGTTCAGCACGCGCACCTCGTGATTCTTCGGGTCCATCAAAAAGCTTAGTGGGACCTCGAAAATCTCCGCCACCTCGAAGGTGTCCGCCTGAACCGTGAACGGCGGATGCACGAGACCGACGACGGGCGTCACGCGAAAACCCGTGCCCGTCAGATACTCGGGTAGCGCGCCCAGCACTTCGACGCGCGAAGGATCCAGGCCGACCTCTTCCTGCGCTTCGCGCAAGGCGGTTGCCGTCGTCGTGGCGTCGTGGGGTTCGTGGCGGCCGCCGGGAAAGCTGACCTGCCCCGCGTGATCATTCAGATGCGCGGTGCGCTGCGTGAGCAGCACGGTCAGTCCCCCATCGCGCACGACCAGCGCCACCAGCACGGCGGCGACACGCGGATCGCCCGTTTCGCGCCACCGCACTTCGCGCGTCTCCCGCTCCCACGGCACGTTTTGTTCGAAGCGTGCGCGCAGGCTGTCCGGCGTCAGACGCTCGGGCGCGACGGCGGGCAGATCGACATCGGCCGGTTCGACAGGCAAGCTTTCGGGATCAAAGACGGGACGAGAGGGACGGGAAGGCGCGGTCAATGGAAGTCTCGAAACGAGCGCTGGTGGGACACGACGCTATTTTGACCTGGCAAACAAAAAAGCACCCGTGGAGGGTGCTTTTTCTTACAGCTTTTACTCTTGAGCAGCTGCAGCGCGGTCTTTCGACACCAGCTTTTCTTTGATCCGAGCCGACTTGCCCGAACGTTCGCGCAGGTAGTACAGCTTTGCACGACGCACATCGCCACGACGCTTGACGACGATGCTTGCCAGCAGCGGCGAATACGTTTGGAACGTACGCTCGACGCCTTCGCCCGACGAAATCTTGCGGACGATGAACGCCGAGTTGAGGCCACGATTACGCTTCGCGATCACGACGCCTTCGTAAGCCTGAACGCGCTTGCGGGTACCTTCAACGACGTTCACGCTCACGATCACCGTATCGCCGGGAGCGAATTCGGGGATGGTCTTGCCTGCGAGCGCGCGCTCGATTTCTTCCTGCTCGAGTTTTGCAATCAGATTCATTACTGACTCCTGTTGCCATCTTGTCGGCGTTCGTACCTGCCTCGCGCATCGCGCGTTCGGCTACGGCCCCGATAGAGGATGGGTTCACATCTGGAACCGGCCACGCATGGACGGTTCCGCCTGATCCCGCTTCGTTGCGCGAAGCTCAATGCTTCGACGCTTCCTTGGCGAGATTTGTGAGCCACGCCTCGTCGGCACGGCTCAACAACTTGTTCTTTCTGGCCTGAACGATCAGATCGGGCCGCTTGACCAGCGTATTGCGCAGTGCTTCGCGCCGCCGCCACTGCTCGATTTCCGCATGATGGCCGCCGAGCAGCACATCGGGTACACGAACGCCGTCGTATTCCTCGGGACGCGTGTAGTGCGGGCAATCGAGCAAACCATCGACGAAGCTATCCTGCACCGCCGATTGCGCGTCGTTCAGCACACCCGGCAAATGACGCACGACGGCATCGATCAACGCCATGGCCGGCAACTCGCCACCCGACAGCACGAAGTCGCCGAGACTGACTTCTTCGTCGACGACGCGGTCGATCAGACGTTGATCGATCGCTTCGTAGCGGCCGCACAGCAAAATCAGACCAGGCTCAGCGGCAAAGCGCATGACCTTGTCGTGATTGAGCGTGGTGCCTTGCGGCGACATCATCACGACGCGCGCGCCGCCGATGCCCTGCTCCGCCTGCGCCGCTTTCGCCGCACCGATCGCGTCTTCCAGCGGTTTGGCCAGCATCACCATGCCGGGGCCGCCGCCGTACGGGCGATCGTCGATTGTGCGGTAGTTGTCGGTTGTGAAATCACGCGGATTCCACGTGCGCAACCCATATCGCTCCTGCTTCGCCGCGCGGCTCGTAATACCCCACTCGGTCAACGCGCGAAACATTTCAGGAAAGAGCGTAACGATATCGAACTGCATCGCTCTCTCCGTGAAGCGAAATGTTTTAGTAATCGGCTTCCCAGTCGACGATGATCTTCTTCGCCGCCTGATCCACCGTTTTGATGAAGACGCCGACGAACGGGATCAAGCGCTCGCCGGTGACCGGCTCGCCGTCTTTGTCAGTAGCCGGATACTCGATGCGCAACACCGACTGCGCACCGTTGTCGATCAGATCTGCCACTTTGCCGAGTTCGACGCCTGCCTCGTTGACCACATCGAGGCCCAGCAGGTCGACCCAGTAAAATTCGTCGGTTCCCAGCGCAGGGAAATCGCTGCGGCGCACGTAGACGCGATGACCGCGCATTGCGAACGCGGCATCCCGGTCGGCCAGGCCGCCGAGTTGCGCAACGATACTGTCGCCATGAACCTTGGACTGCAGGCGGGGCGCCGATTTGCGCTCGCGGCCCTTCTCGAGCCACCAGCGTTTGGCGTTGAGCAAGGCGTCGCCGCCTTGACCGGCATTTGCATGCGCGGCCACCTTCACCCAGCCTTTGAGACCGTATGCATCGACGATTGCGCCGACTTCGACAGCGTCGTCGGGCCAGCTTTCGGCCGATTCAGCCTGCATGTCCTGCGCGGCTTCGGCCGTTGCCGCATTCGCCGCAGGCCGTTCGACCGGCTTGCGGACAAACGCGCCAAACGACGCTCGCGCGCCAGGCTGTGTTTTCGCCTTAGCGCGTCCTGAACTATCCGAATCACGCTCCGACATCAGCGAACCTCAAGCCTGCATACGTCAAACCTGCACATTTCGGACTCGCACAGAACCAATGCCGCACGAGCCGTCGATGTACCGTGAAACTGCACTTAAGCAGCCGGTTGCGCCTTTTGCGCTTCCTTCACCAGACGTTCGACCGTCGGCGACAGTTGTGCGCCAACGCCTTGCCAATACGTCAGGCGATCTTGAGCGATACGCAGCGACTCACCTTTCGTAGCGACCGGGTTGTAGAAACCAACGCGCTCGATGAAGCGGCCGTCACGACGGTTACGCGAATCGGTTGCAACGATGTTGTAGAAAGGGCGCTTCTTCGAGCCGCCACGAGCCAAGCGGATGATGACCATACTGGAATCCTTGAAAACCGGGGTTCGAAACTACTGAAACGTGCGATTATAGCCGGAAACCGAAAGCACAACAAACACTTAGCGGGATAAACTGAGCCGCGGGGCGGTAGCCGAGACTCAACGCCGTGCTTGCCAGCTCCAGATAGTCCGTCCAAGCCGCGTGGAAGCGCCGTGAAACCCTTGCTGACGGCTGTTTCGCCTGTTTCTCAGGACACCGTCGCGCGGATGCCACGCTGCGCCGCCGTCTCCGTGTCACATGCACTTCGCGCCGGACCGCCGCGGAATGCCGGCATAAGTCTCCACAAGTGCCGCGCGCGATGCGGCCGGCGTAGAATGCGCGACGGCTGTGCGCGGGATCCGCAGCCCCCGAAGCCGTCCGTCATCCTGTCGCTCACGCTCATGGCCACCGTCGCTACGCATAACTCGCGCTTTCGCTCCAAGACCCTTACCGCCGCGCTCGCGTTCTTCTTCGGCACGCTCGGCGCACACCGCTTCTATCTGTACGGCTTGCGCGACGTGTGGGGCTGGGCGCACCTCGTTGGAACGATCATCGGTATTCCTGGCTTCATGCTGCTCGCCGCCACCGAGCGCGCCGCGATCATGGGCTGGTTGCTCGCGTTTCCCGGCGCCGTGTCGATGCTGGCGGCTTTCCTCGCGGCGATCGTCTACGGCCTGCGCCCCGACGAAAAATGGGACGCCCAGTTCAACGCGCACACCGACCAGCAGAGCCGTTCCGGCTGGACCGTCATCTTCGTCGTGATCTTTTCGCTGCTGATCGGCGCATTCCTCCTGATGACGGGACTCGCGCTGTCGTTCCAGACCTACTTCGAATCTCAGGTCGAGGCCGCAAAAGCGATCTCGCAATAAGGTCGCCCTCAGAAAAGACTCAATTGAGGCGTGTCGGGCGTAGCCGGTTTAAGCGGTTTGGGCAACTCGACACGCTTGAAATGCGACATATCGAGAATGCCGTGATTGCGCGCATTCAAACCAAGCCGCCGCACCGCGTTCGCAAAGCGCTGCTTGAGCAGATCAGCCCATAGCCCCTCGCCCTTCATGCGCGTCGAAAACGACGAGTCGTAGTCCTTGCCGCCGCGCATGTCGCGCACGCGGTTCATCACGCGCTCGGCGCGGTCGGGGAAATGCGCTTCCAGCCAGCCTTTGAAGAGCGGCGCAACTTCCCAAGGCAGACGCAACACGATATAGCTCGCGCTCGTCGCGCCCGCTTCCGCGCAAGCCTCCAGCACGCGCTCCATGTCCTGATCGGTGACGAACGGAATCACGGGCGCAATGCTCACACCCACCGGTATGCCCGCCTCGCTCAACGCGCGGATTGTCCTGAGGCGCCGCGCGGGCGTGGCAGCGCGCGGCTCCAGTGTGCGGGCGATATCGGCATCGAGCGTCGTGATAGTGATGGCCGCCATCATTAGCCCTTTCTCGGCCATCGGTGCGAGCAGATCGATATCGCGCTCGATCAGCGAGTTTTTGGTGATCGCGGCGAACGCCTGGTTGTGCTCGCTCATGACCTGGATCACGCGCCGCGTGAGCTGAAGGTCCCGCTCGACCGGCTGCCATGCATCCGTGTTCACGCCAAGCGCGATCGGCTCCGGCACGTAGGACTTCTTCCCCATTTCACGCGCGAGCAGTTCCGGCGCGTTGACCTTCGCGTAGATCCGGCTTTCGAAGTCGAGTCCCGGCGACAGGCCGAGATAACTGTGTGTAGGCCGAGCGAAGCAATAGATACAGCCATGCTCGCACCCGCGATACGGATTCAACGATACGCTGAACGGAATATCCGGCGACTGGTTGTGCGTGAGGATGCTTTTCGCGCGCTCCTCGAATATCTGCGTGCGCAACGCGGGACGCCCGCTTTCCTCTTCCGACGGCGCGATCCAGCCATCGTCGACGGACTCGCGCTGGTCCACTTCGTAGCGGCCCTGCAGATTTGTGACCGCGCCCCGCCCCTTGCGCGGAGCAGGTGGCGCGATTGGAAATTCGGGAATGTCTCGATCGTAGTCGGTCACGGAACACGGCAAAAGCAACGCGGAATACTGTACAAATATACAGTGTTTGCAGCTTTTGTCGAGCGTGACTTTCGGGGCCGAGTCAACCGCCCGCGAGCCTCGCCGTAAGTGTCATTCGCCTACAGCAATGTTCAGCGTTTCCTTGATTTCTTCCATCACGACATAGCTCTTTGACTGCACCGCGCCCGGCAGTTGCAACAGGATGTCGCCGAGCAGCTTCCGGTAGTCCGCCATTTCGCCGATCCGCGCCTTGATCAGATAGTCGAAATCGCCCGAAACCAGATGGCATTCGAGCACCTCAGGAATCTTCTGCACTTCGCGCCGGAACTGGTCGAACATGTTGCCGCTCTTGTGATCGAGCGTGATCTCGACGAACACCAGCAGCGCCGCGCCCAGCTCCGCCGGGTTCACGCGCGCGTGATAGCCCGTAATGACGCCGTCGCGCTCCATGCGCTTGACGCGCTCGATGCACGGCGTCACCGAAAGACCCACCTGTTCGGCCAACTCCTTCATCGCGATCCGGCCGTCCTGCTGGAGGATTTTCAGGATCTTGTGATCGAGTTTATCGAGCGATCGAATCGGTTGACGCTGTGTACGCATGGTATTTACCGAAAATCTGAAAAATACGATAACAAAACCTACCTCGACGCAAATAGTATAGCGGTTAACACTAGGCATCCGGCAAATCACCGCGTCAATCGAACAAAAGCACGAAAAAACGAGGTTTTCCATCACGCCGCGGCCTTCCGACCTTTATGGAGCAGCTATGCGAGTTGTCGTTCTGGGCAGTGGCGTCGTTGGGGTAACGACCGCCTATTATCTTGCGCGCGCGGGTCATGAAGTCACAGTGATCGATCGCGAAGCGGGTCCTGCGCTCGAAACGAGCTTTGCCAACGCCGGCCAGATTTCGCCGGGCTACGCCGCGCCGTGGGCCGCGCCGGGCGTGCCGCTAAAGGCCGTCAAATGGATGTTCCAGAAGCACGCGCCGCTCGCTATCCGGCTCGACGGCACGCAATTCCAGCTGCAATGGATGTGGCAGATGCTGCAGAACTGCACGTCCGCGCGCTATGCCGTCAACAAGGGCCGCATGGTGCGCCTCGCCGAATACAGCCGTGATTGCCTGCAGGCGCTGCGCGCCGAAACGGGGATCCACTACGAAGGCCGTACGGGCGGCACGCTGCAACTGTTCCGCACACAACAGCAACTCGATGGCGCGGCGAAGGACATCGCCGTGCTCGAGGAAGCGAACGTGCCGTACGAACTGCTGATGCCGGACGATCTCGCACGCGCCGAACCCGCGCTCGCCGCAACGGCACACAAGCTGACGGGCGGCCTGCGCCTGCCCGGCGACGAAACGGGCGACTGCCAGTTGTTCACGACGCGCCTTGCCGCGCTCGCCGAGCAGTTGGGCGTCAAATTCCGCTACAACACGCCGATCGACGCACTCGCGATGGAAGGCGGGCGCATCGCCGGCGTGAAGTGCGGCAGCGAGATGGTGCGTGCGGAGAGCTTCGTCGTCGCACTCGGTTCGTACTCGACCAAGTTCCTGTCGGACATCGTCAAGATTCCCGTGTATCCGCTCAAGGGCTACTCGATCACCGCGCCGATCGTCGATGCAAAGTCGGCGCCCGTGTCGACGGTGCTCGACGAGACGTACAAGATCGCGATCACGCGTTTCGACGACCGGATTCGCGTCGGCGGGATGGCGGAGATCGTGGGTTTCGACAAGAAGCTGAAGCAGGCGCGTCGCGAGACACTTGAGATGTGCGTCAACGACCTGTTCCCGGGCGGCGGTGATACGTCGAAAGCGACATTCTGGACGGGCCTGCGTCCGATGACACCGGACGGCACGCCGATCGTCGGCCGCACGCCCGTGTCGAACCTGTTCCTGAACACGGGACACGGGACGCTCGGCTGGACGATGTCGTGCGGCTCGGGCCAACTGCTCGCCGACCTGATCTCGGGCAAGCGTCCGGCGATCCAGTCGGGCGATCTGTCGGTGCATCGCTATCTCGGCGAAGCGACGGGTCAGACGCGTCCGGCTTACGCCTGATTCGGTTCCTCCTGATGCAACAACGACGGCGCCTCGTGGCGCCGTTGTTTTTTTGTGCTTTGGTTTTCTACGCGACGCGCATCGAGCGTCGTCAGAACTGGTCTTCGGACAACGCGAGGATGCCCTCGCCGCCCTTCGCGCTGGTGATCGACGCTTCTAGCGCCACCGCCTGCGGCAGCAGATGTTCCGCGAAGAACTGCGCGGTCGCGATCTTCGCGCCGTAGAACGATGGGTCTTGCGCGTGTTTCTCTTGCGCTGCGAGCATCGCGCGCGCCATCTGCCAGCCGCCCAGCACAATGCCCGCAAGCTTCAGATACGGCACGCTGCCTGCGAACACTGCATTCGGATCGCTCTTCGTATTCGCGACGACATACGCCACGACCGACTGCAACGCATCATGTCCAAGTGACAAGTGCTTTTGCATCGAATCGAACGCTGCGCCCTTATGCTGCTTCAGTGCTTCGACCGTCTGCGCAATCTGCGCAAGCAGTACTTTTGCAACTGCGCCGCCGTCGCGCACTGTCTTGCGCCCGACGAGATCGTTCGCCTGAATGGCCGTCGTGCCTTCGTAAATCGGCAGGATGCGAGCGTCGCGATAGTACTGCGCTGCGCCCGTTTCTTCGATGAAGCCCATGCCGCCATGCACCTGCACGCCAAGGCTCGCCACATCCACCGATAGCTCCGTGCTCCAGCCCTTCACGATCGGCACCAGGTATTCGTAGATCGCCTGATGTTCCGTACGCTTCGCTTCCTCAGGATGCCGATGCGCGAGATCGCTGTGCGACGCCGCGACGTACGCCAATGCGCGCGAGCCTTCCGTGAGCGCGCGCATCGTCGACAGCATGCGTCGCACGTCGGGATGATGAATGATCGATACGGCCTGCTTCGCGGAGCCGTCCACTGGCCGGCTCTGCACGCGGTCCTTCGCGTAAGCCACAGCCTTCTGGTACGCACGATCCGATATGGCCACGCCCTGCATGCCGACCGCAAACCGCGCCGCGTTCATCATGATGAACATGTATTCGAGGCCGCGATTCTCTTCACCGATCAGGTGACCGATGGCTCCCCCATGATCCCCGAACTGAAGAACGGCCGTCGGACTCGCCTTGATCCCGAGCTTGTGTTCGATCGACACGCAGTGCACGTCGTTGCGCTCACCCAGCGATCCATCCTCGTTGACGAGGAACTTCGGCACGACGAACAGCGAAATGCCCTTCACGCCTTCAGGCGCATCCGGCGTGCGTGCGAGCACGAGGTGGACGATGTTGTCCGCCATGTCGTGCTCGCCCCACGTGATGAAAATCTTCGTGCCGAACAGCTTGAAAGAGCCATCGCCCTGCGGCTCGGCGCGCGTGCGCACTAGCGCGAGATCGGAGCCGGCTTGCGGCTCGGTGAGATTCATCGTGCCAGTCCATTCGCCCGAGATGAGCTTCGGCACGTAGGTCTGCTTTTGCGCTTCAGTGCCCGCCGTGAGCAGCGCCTCGATCGCGCCATCGGTCAGCAGCGGACACAGCGCGAACGACAGGTTCGACGCGTTAAGCATCTCGATACACGCCGTCGCGATCAGCTTCGGCAGGCCCTGGCCTTCGTATTCGACGGGATGCTGCACGCCCTGCCAGCCGCCCGCGGCGAACTGGCGGAACGCATCGGCGAAACCGGGCGTCGCTGTGACGTGGCCGTCTTTCCAGCTGCTCGGGTTCCTGTCGCCTTCGACGTTCAGCGGCGCGAGCACTTCGCCGCACAGCTTCGCGGATTCTTCGAGCACGGCTTGTGCGGTTTCAGCGTTCGCATCTTCAAAGCCGGGCAGCGCTGCGATGTCATCCAGTCCGGCCAGTTCCTGCATCGCGAACATCATGTCCTTGATGGGTGCCGTGTAGCTCATGTGTGTCTCCTCCCTGACTCCGATGAAAAAAGAGGCGCTGGATTCAACATCCTCGCGCCTCTTCGCTTTGCTGTCGTGCGCCGTCAGGCGGCGTGTCGCTTTATCAGCCGAGTTCTTTCACCAGCTCCGGCACGACGGTGAACAGATCGCCGACGAGGCCATAATCCGCGACGCTGAAAATCGGCGCTTCTTCGTCCTTGTTGATTGCGACGATAACCTTCGAGTCCTTCATGCCAGCCAGATGCTGGATCGCGCCCGAGATGCCGACCGCGATGTAAAGCTGCGGCGCGACGATCTTCCCCGTCTGACCGACCTGATAGTCGTTCGGCACGTAGCCAGCATCGACGGCTGCGCGCGATGCGCCCATTGCCGCGCCGAGCTT
>NZ_JAWRXV010000939.1:0-265 GCF_046534875.1 Paraburkholderia sp. SIMBA_054
TCCAGGCCAAGTCGATCGGCGACAAGTACATCGTGCCGCCGCACACCACCGATTTCGCGGTGATGTTCCTGCCCACCGAGGGCCTGTACGCCGAGACCATCCGCCGGCCCGGCCTGGTCGACCTGCTGCAGCGCGAACACCGCGTGGTGGTGGCCGGCCCGACCACCGTGACCGCCCTGCTCAACAGCCTGCAGATGGGTTTCCGCACCCTGGCCATCGAGCAACGCTCCAGCGAGGTCTGGAGCCTGCTGGGCGCGGTGAAGGG
>NZ_JAWRXV010000940.1:0-265 GCF_046534875.1 Paraburkholderia sp. SIMBA_054
TCCTTGGCTGCGCTTTAGCACTTGCTCGATAGGCAATGCGCTGCACTGGAATTCGATTGCTGAGTTTTTGACCAACAAATCGGGACGCTGCTTGATTGGGGGCAAGTATTTTTCGATCTGGGCTGGGATGTTCTTTTCGTGAAAAAAAGAAGCCAGCCGGGATTTGCCAAGCAGGTGAAGCTGCGTTTCCGGTTCACTGCCTGGCGTGCAGGCGTATTGCTGGAGATGGGAGAAATGGGGAATTTTTGTCGTGCCGACTTTCAGG
>NZ_JAWRXV010000941.1:0-265 GCF_046534875.1 Paraburkholderia sp. SIMBA_054
GCTATATGATTATTCCAAAAAAGTCGACAGGATACACGAATTGGCTTATTTTCTTCTATTCTATTCGAAATTTGACTCCTTATGCCTACTTTTTTTCTTTTCTTAGGTTCAAAAAGGTGAAAAATGGACAGGCTAATAGTAAAAGAGGAGTGTGAGATGAATGTCCTGGTGGAAGAATCCCAAAAGAACAAAGTTTGGTAAATTCTTAGATAAAGAAGGTATTACGCAGATGGATTTTGCGGATCGCAGTGGTGTGAGCAGAAAT
>NZ_JAWRXV010000942.1:0-265 GCF_046534875.1 Paraburkholderia sp. SIMBA_054
TTCGAATGGCTCGCATTGCGGCAATCGATTGTAGCAAGCAACGTTGCGCGTTTCGGGGAGATTCCAGTGAAGAGTGCACGACGTGCCGCCCACGCGCCGCGGCGCGCCGCCGCAGCGCCACCGCAACCATCCGACGGCCGCGAGCAGCATCAGCCCCGCGCCGCCCGCCACCGGTTCGCGCCAGCCGAGTAACGCGGTAAACATGAATGCCCGCGGGCCGGCGAGCAGCGCGAAGCCGGCGATCGCGCCGCACAGCGCGTCGATG
>NZ_JAWRXV010000943.1:0-265 GCF_046534875.1 Paraburkholderia sp. SIMBA_054
TACGCTCGCGCATCTCGCACGCGCCGGCTTGCGCACGATGCTGCTGTTAGCGCCACCGGACGCAACGCGTCTGCGAAAGCTCGGCCCGCTCGATGCGATTGGCGTCGCAGGAGCCGCGCGTACGATGTCGCCGGATGAGCAGCGGGTCGAACTCACAAATGTCGGTCAGGCGTTTGCCGAACTCGGCGTGCGCGTGATGCACTACAAGGTCTGCTCGACTTTCGATAGCGCGCCGCAAACGGGCAGCATCGGCGTGGCGATCCGC
>NZ_JAWRXV010000160.1:0-1519 GCF_046534875.1 Paraburkholderia sp. SIMBA_054
CCACCTCACAAATAGGTGGACACCTATGCTCCTCGCTCAGAGTGCTGTTGGGTAGACGTCGATAGTGGATCGCTTACAGTTTTGGACAATTTCGACACGCTCAATGAGGTTCGACAATTCGAACCCGCTGTTCACAAGGTCAATCTTCTTTTCCACCTGAATGCCTTGAGTCGCATAGCGCGGTGCCAGTAGTATCCAAGGTGGCCCTCGACGCGCTTGCCGAGAGTGATAACTCATGTTCGCCTGAAGGTAGAAGAGGAACTGCGGCTCGTCCAGCTCATGTCCGAACGTCGCTGTGATTGCAGCCAGCCGTATGCCCACCGGCTGAGGATTCTCGAAGTAATTGTCTAGCCATGTTTGCATGACGTGCGCCTCTGCGAAAAATTTGCATCACTTCTGTGTTTGAAAGCGGCCTCGCTTAACGCGTAAGCGAGGCCGCTTTGCAGCCTCATCCACACGCAAACGGTACGTAGCTTCCGCCTCGGAAGCAGCTTGCGCCATTCAGGCTGCAAGCCAGGACTCATAGCTAGTGACGCGTCACACGCCACTCCGAGAATCTATGAATGGAAAGAGCCCATCTGAAATACTGTCCCGGCGTCGTAGGTGCTGACAATAACCAGCGCGCGCGGTTGTAACGTGACATTTGCTGATATCAGAGCGCACGCCTAGCTTATGAAACCTGTCGCGCTAAGATGATTGCTTCCATTGGTCGAACCGTCGCTGAAATAACGCACGCTGGACCATCTGATGTGCTTCCGTCGACTTCGTCGATATGAACATCCCCGGTTTGCGTCACGGTCGCGAACTCCGTTGCCCCAGGCTGATTGCTGTATTGATTAACGAGCACTGTGCCGGCCGGGCTCAAGGTCGAGTCAACGATGACCGATATGGAGAAAGTCTCTTGGGTGTTCGTGTTCGCGACAACAACTACTTCGCTATCGTTCAAAATGCGCGCGAACGCCAGCACGCCGTTGGGATAAGGCGAAACCCCGTAGCTTGCGCCGTCGCCCGAGACAGGACGGAAGTAGATTCTGCCGTAGCGTAGCGCCGGCAACGCGCTGCGCACCGCCGAGACCTTCTTGAGCTGCAAATAGAATGGATGGGTGTCGTCGAAGGGCGTGCCCGGCTTCCCCCAAAGCGCCTCTCGCGTCGCTCTTTCGCTACCTCCCGCACCATGAAGCCCTTGTTCCGTGCCGTAGTAGATGCACGGAATTCCCGGCAAACAAAATAGCGCCGCCATCGCCATGGTGACCTGGTTATCGTAATGGTGCGGATTCGCCGGGTCCACGTAATAGTAGCGGCTCCACTGGTCATGATTGTCGAGGAATGTCACGAAGAACCTTGTAGCTTCCCCGTGCGGAAATTTTCAAGCAAGTTGTCGCCTCAACGAATAAATATCAGGCGGCTTTTCTCTCCTGGTTGCGACGTTGTGGTGTGACGCCCGGGTTATCGATGCGATCGGGATTCAGATGCACGGTGTCAACGCGCTGCCAGTTGCGGGTGGGGCCTTTCCATCGGA
>NZ_JAWRXV010000944.1:0-265 GCF_046534875.1 Paraburkholderia sp. SIMBA_054
GCTGTCACAACTGGAGTGCCAACACATGCAGACCAACACCGAAACAACCCACGACCTGGACGCTACCGAGGCATCCGTCACAGCAGTGGCTCCTTGCGAAGTGCGCGCAAGTTACGTGGCCGCAGCGAAGGCGCTAAGCGAGGCGCTCGGGCGCAAGCGAGCGATGAGCGAACGCGCGGCGAAAATGGCACGTGCGAGCGAGGCGGCGCAAGCGCAGGCCAAGGCGGCGCGCGAGCAGTACCGCGAACTGCTACGCCAGGCCGAC
>NZ_JAWRXV010000945.1:0-265 GCF_046534875.1 Paraburkholderia sp. SIMBA_054
AGCCGCCAGTTCGTCGACGACAGCGCGACCGAGCAGGCCAGACGCTCCTATGACTGCGACCTTGAACATGATCCGCGTTCCCCTTAACTCGCTGCGCTGGGCGACACGCCTTTGACCGTGTAGCCGGCCTCGTCGATCGCGGCTTTCAAAGCGTCGACCGATTGCGTCGACTCGACCGCGACCCGGCCCGCCGCGAGATCTACCTGCACTTGCGCGGCTTCGTCGTGCTCGCGAATAGCGTTGGTGACTGCCGCAACACAATGCT
>NZ_JAWRXV010000946.1:0-265 GCF_046534875.1 Paraburkholderia sp. SIMBA_054
TTTCAAAGCAGTGCAGCTTTATTTCAAATATACACGTATTCAATTAAATGGCCCAATTGTTGAATAACAGCACTCTTCAACTATCCTGCCCCGATAGTTGCATAAGAAAGAGCTGCCTTAAAGACAGCTCTGATCTTCAGCTAGCGCACCCGTTAGTTCATTAAGGGACTTCTATTAAAATCTTCTCGTAAGACTTTATTTTGTGCTCCAAAGTGCCTTATATTCTTACGAATCTGGTTCACATGTCTAATGAACGCACTTATTA
>NZ_JAWRXV010000947.1:0-264 GCF_046534875.1 Paraburkholderia sp. SIMBA_054
GGTCGCTTCTTTCGTTGTTGGCCAAACCCGTCATCCTTCCCCTCCTCAACAGCTACCGGAAGTACTACGGTCGCCGGATAACGGTATTCCTAGCTGTGACGTTCTATCCTGCGATGGTCTCGGCGCCTTCCATGCCCGCGGTTAGCTGCGCGTGCGTCCGCTTGGCTCGCGAGGCGCAGTTGATGACCTCCCCATGGCTGGAGCGTCGGCACGAACACGACGCAGTCCAGTTACAGAGACCTTCAACCCTTGGCCATCCGTTCG
>NZ_JAWRXV010000948.1:0-264 GCF_046534875.1 Paraburkholderia sp. SIMBA_054
GCGAGAACAGGGTGTAGAACTTGCCCTGGACGAAGAAGTAGACCAGCGCGTCGGCCAGCCGGTCGATGCCGGACAGCGCCGGGTCCACGCCGGTGAGCGCCGCGTTGAGCGGCCCGGCGAAACCCTCGATGTTCATCAGCAGGATGCCGAGCAGCGCGAAGCCGCGCAGGACGTCGAGCAGGACGATGCGCTCGGCCGGCGCCAGCGGTTGCAGGGAAGGCTGGATCATGGCGGGACTTTGGAAGGTGCGGCCGGGTCGACCTC
>NZ_JAWRXV010000161.1:0-1470 GCF_046534875.1 Paraburkholderia sp. SIMBA_054
CCGGACTGGCCGAGGTCGCTATCGATCACAATAATGCGGTCCTCGGACCACCCCAGGGCGACCGCCCGTTGGCGCAGCGCGTATTGGCGTTTGGTGCTCTCGGTATTCTCGAACACCTGGCGCAATGTGGATTGCCGGATATACAGATAGGCGTTGCGCTTGAGATGGCTCGCCTGGACCTTTTGGTGAGGATCGCTCTTCATGCTGTTGCCTCCTGACGCCGGTGTAGAAGCATTGAAGCCAGAATCATCGTCGCCTCCTGATGCAGCGTGAAGGAGATGATCTCTGCATCGCCCGACGGCGACTGCCGCCGTACAACCGTGGTCGCGCACTGGGCCCATGCCTGCATCCACGCTCTCATGCCGCTACGCATCAACAGCACGAGGCCCTGGCCGCGAGGAATTTCGTACGACAGTCCAAGTGCCTGTTGCCTCAGATCCTCATAACGCGAGATCAGACCGTCATTGTTCAGCGCACGGTCGGGCAACGACAGGGACGGTTTCGTTACGGTTTTTTTTGGCGCAGAAACTGCCGTTCGATACTGCGCGGGTGAACCTGGACGCCGAAGTTCTGGTGCACCAGGCTGGCTAGTCGCTCCGCTCGCACAGCCGGCTCGGCAACCCGCACCCGGTTCAAAAACTCCATCACCGCCGGCGTCAATTTATGGCCGCTGCGCGGCCCGGTCTTCTGTGGAATCAAAGCGGCCAATCCACCCTCCTCGAAGGCCGCCTGGGCCTGATAGAACGACGGACGGGAGAAACCAAATGATTTGGCCGCTTCGCTGATCGGCCGCTTGTCCACGCGCACCGCGCGCAGCATCTCGTACTTGACCTGCAGCAGATCATGGGGATCGAAGAACTCTTCGTCCCGAAACAGCGGATGCGTCACGGCATCGGGGCGCGGATTGAGGCTCGCCTGCTGCCGCAGCGCGCGGCGCTTGTCCTCTTTGCGTCGGTCTATCGCCATGCACGAACTCCAGAGAAAGCCGGGCTAATCACTGTAAACTTAATTATGTACCATATTTCTGAATATACAAGTCATAACTGAATGAATATCACGGAAGCATGGCCGTTTACGGCAAATATTCTATAGCGTTGGCATCCAGCCTGAATCGACGTCAGGCATAGTTAACTTTACATCCTCGACGTATTTAGCTTTACACGCGATTGTGCTGTTCACGGCTCCAGCGTGGCGATCAAACGCCCCAGTTCAAGCAACTCTTCCACGCGGAACAAGGCACGCCCGGCAGCGACGACGTTGAATGGGTCCTCGGCGACGACGCTCGTCCAGTTGGCGGGCAGCGCCCGCAGTCGGCCGTTCGCGTCGTGAAACCAGACCCTGTCCTCATGCCAGTTCTGGGCGTGAAGGACCAGTTCGAATTCCTGCAGATGAAGGGGGTGGTACGGATGAGTTACCTGAAAACGTCGGCTTCCAGCGTCACTTACGGGCGCAGTTGTCTGCGGACTCCAA
>NZ_JAWRXV010000949.1:0-264 GCF_046534875.1 Paraburkholderia sp. SIMBA_054
TTATCGACGACCCTGCCTTCGCCGCCCGGCACGCACGGCTGGAACCGCACGACGGGCGCATCCTGCTGCGCGACCTCGGCTCGCATGAAGGCAGCCTGGTCAACGGCATGGCGGTCCGCGACTGCTGGCTGCAACCCGGCGACCAGCTGGTCTTCGACGCCCAGCATCGCTTCGTGCTCGAAGTGCCGGTGCAGCCGGCCGTGGTGGAGAACGACGCCGCAGGCGATCTTCCCGAGCCGGAGCGGACCGTGGATCCGGACGCGG
>NZ_JAWRXV010000950.1:0-264 GCF_046534875.1 Paraburkholderia sp. SIMBA_054
CGGCAGCAGTCAGTTTGAAATCCCCTGGGGCAACATCATGGCGGCTTCCGTCATCGTGACGGTTCCCCTCGTCATCCTCGTGCTCATCTTCCAGCGGCGGATCGTGTCCGGTCTGACGGCAGGCGGCGTAAAGGGTTAGGTACAACCATGGCAGAACTTCAGTTGCGCGATGTGCGCAAGTCTTTCGGTAACTTCGAGGTCATCAAGGGCGTGGATATGGATATCCGACCCGGTGAGTTCATGGTCTTCGTCGGTCCATCCGGT
>NZ_JAWRXV010000951.1:0-264 GCF_046534875.1 Paraburkholderia sp. SIMBA_054
GGCATCGGCGAGGCCTTCTTCACGATGATCAGCTCCGACGCGGCGATCGCCACCCACCGGATGATGCTGGCGCCGGGGACCGGCGACGAGCACATCCGCGAGATGTTCTGGAACGCCGGCCCCAAGCGCATCCAGCAGTCGCTGGCCGACTTCCTGGCCGCCCGCGCCGCCGACGGCGAACTGGAGGTGCCGGACCTGTCCCTGGCCGCCTCGCAGTTCTTCTGCCTGCTCAAGGGCGAGCTGCACCCGATGATGATGTGCGGG
>NZ_JAWRXV010000952.1:0-264 GCF_046534875.1 Paraburkholderia sp. SIMBA_054
GGTGGCGGCTTCGTCGATCGGATTCATCCTGTCTCCTACCTTGCGGCGACGGCGAAGTTGCCGTCCCTGCGTTCTTGTCATGTGTGCAATCAATGATAAGAACGCGACGGTGATGAGTCCAAGACGGGTTGCTTATGCTTCTATAGGTTTTTGCTTATAGTGCTGCGTCCGCAATTGGCGGCGGCAGACAGGCGAGGAATGCACGCAAATGGGGTGCAGCGTCGTCCGTGCGAAAAGTTGCGGCGAGCGTCGAGCGATGCGTTG
>NZ_JAWRXV010000953.1:0-264 GCF_046534875.1 Paraburkholderia sp. SIMBA_054
CTGGCCGGCGCCGCGGAACTTCATCACATACAGGCCGTCGTCGTCGGCCTCGATCACCGCCGGCAGCGACCCGCCCTCGCGCAGCGGCGTTACGTAGCGGGTCGCATGGACAGTGCGCAGGGAAGGGGGCGTGCTCATCGCGCAAGGTTACGCGATTGCCCGGTGCAGCTGCAGCCGCTCGCGCATGCCCGTGACCACCGGCCCGGTGCGGGCGACCGGCACGATGCTAGATTCGCCAGGTCCCCGCGTGCTCGTGCGGGGCTT
>NZ_JAWRXV010000954.1:0-264 GCF_046534875.1 Paraburkholderia sp. SIMBA_054
GTCTTCTTGGGCGACATGGCGACGACGGGATGGCGATGGCGGGGCCCGACACTATGCCAGAGCGCGCGCCGTTTTGGTGCGCCGCGACATCGCGCAAGCCCTTGTCCTGCAATGGTTTCAGCTGAATCCATGGCGGCGCCGGGCGCGCGGCTGGACGCGGTCGCGCGGCGCTGGCAGGCTGTCACGCCTTCTTTCCTGCTGCCGCTTCCGATGACCGACCCCCGCATCGCCTCCCTGGAACATGCCGTGCACGGCCTGCGCCTG
>NZ_JAWRXV010000162.1:0-1457 GCF_046534875.1 Paraburkholderia sp. SIMBA_054
GGAAGAGTGCCATCGTTGCATGAGCGTTTGTCCAAGCAGGATGCGCAACGTAGTAATGGAATCAGGAATGTGGCGTTGAGCGCGCTGGACTGCCCCGGGGGATGTAATCCTGGGGAAGGGCAGGCAGCGCGCGTTCAAGGAAGTTTTTTTTACCACGTCCATCTGATTGCATTCGGAGTCGCTGGGCCATCAGAAACCCATACGCAGCGATACTCAGTGTGGCGTGATGGTGAAAGCCACGCCAGCCTCGCCCTTCATAATGACCGAGCCCGAACTCCTGCTTCAGGTCCTGATAGTCGCGCTCGATGCGCCAGCGCATTTTGGTCACGAACACAAGCTGCTCGAGGCTCGCCTCCTCGGGTGCAGTAGTGAGGAAATATTTGAGCGGCTCCGTATCGCCATCAGGCCATTCAATAAGCAGCCATTCTTCTTCGCGAACGGTACTTCGCCAAGTGTCGCGATGGGCGGGGCGAACCCGCACGGCGGCAAAGCGTGAGGAAAGTGCAGCGTTGCTGCCTTCCCGCCAGGTTACGGTTTGCCAGGCGTTTGCGGGTAATTGCATGGCCAGTTCCTTCACCACGATCGGCTCGTGGCCGGGCGCACGGCGCAGCAATGTCGGTGGCTTGCCGCGCCCGCTCCAGGGCTTGGGCGGCAACGGCGCCGTACCTGGCGCCCACACAGAGGTGCCCGGCCGGATCCCTACCGCGTACAACAAACCCAGTTCAGTTACGCTTTCCCGGAAAGCGGTTTCGTCGCCGTACCCGGCATCGGCAAGCACAATGCCCGGTGCAATGCCGGATGCTATAGCCTCGCGAAGTTGGGCCAGCGCAATCTGTGGCTTGGTCTCGAAGGTGAGATCGTCAGGAATGCCCGCGCGACGCGCTCGTTCCCGGTCGTCAATCCATTCCTTGGGGACATACAGCTGCCAGGCAATCGGCAGGCTGCCGCGTTGCGTCGCGATCGACAGGCTCACGGCGATCTGGCAGTTATCCTGTTTGCCCAGTTGCCCACAGTATTGCCGCGCTACGCCGACCGAATGCTTGCCTTTCTTCGGGAAGCCCGTGTCGTCAATAATCCAGTAATAGCCAGCCTCTTCGGCAGCGTGCAGGCCCAACGCGGGCATCACCCATTCGCGTACCCGCTGCAGGACCGCCCGGTCAGACCATTCTGCCTTGGCCACAAAATGGTGGAGTGACTGGTGCTTCGCACTCGCGTGAAGTGGGTCAATGTGCGCGGCCATCGGCTCGACGCTCTTGCGTGACAACGGCATGACCAAGCCCGAACAGTAACCCTTGAGGCCGGCATGGCGATCGGCGTGCCCCAACGCCTGCGCCAGATGATTCAGATACGCGTCAAATTCGTCGACATCTTCTCTCATCACGGTCGCTCGAAGTATGTATTATTCAATACTACCAGGTATCACTTTGCTGCAAACACCTTTTTATGACACAGTGAGA
>NZ_JAWRXV010000955.1:0-264 GCF_046534875.1 Paraburkholderia sp. SIMBA_054
CATTGATCAAAGGAGATGTAGCAATTTGATCAGTTTAATAGCAGCATGTGACATGAACATGGGTATTGGATTAAATGGAAAACTCATGTTTTCTGTTAAAGAAGACATGAAAAGGTTTAAAGAATTAACTGAAGGTAAGCTATGCATACAGGGACGAAAAACATATGAATCAATTATTAAGATTAACGGCAAGCCACTTTCTAACAGAACAAATGTTGTTTTAACAAAGGATAAGACATATAAATCCTTACCAGGCACATTTGT
>NZ_JAWRXV010000956.1:0-264 GCF_046534875.1 Paraburkholderia sp. SIMBA_054
TCCTCGGCGACCTCGACGCGCTGGTCGCCCGCCGCGAGCGCGAACGTCCGGCCGGCAGCTACACCACCACGCTGTTCGAGAAGGGCACTCGGCGCATCGCGCAGAAGGTGGGCGAGGAAGGCGTGGAGACCGCGCTGGCCGGCGTCGCGCAGGACGACGAGGAACTGCTCGGCGAATCGGCCGACCTGCTGTATCACCTGATCGTGCTGCTGCGCGCGCGCGGGCTCTCGCTGGCCGATGCGGTACGGGTGCTGGAGTCGCGGC
>NZ_JAWRXV010000957.1:0-264 GCF_046534875.1 Paraburkholderia sp. SIMBA_054
TTCGAAATCGGCGCACGCGGACGAATCGGCCAGACGACAAGCTGGAGCGCCGCCGTCTATCGAACCACGCTCGATAACGACATCGAATTCATCGCCAGCAATGGCGCGGCGAGCAATCGCGGCTTCTTTCAGAACGTGGGCCGCACGCGCCGGCAAGGGTTCGAACTCTCGGGACGCAGCCAGCTAGGCCCGCTCGCGGTTACGGCGAGCTACAACAACTACACCGCGCTGTACCGCCCCGCCTGGACCGAGAACAGCGCGAGC
>NZ_JAWRXV010000958.1:0-264 GCF_046534875.1 Paraburkholderia sp. SIMBA_054
GTCGGTATAGACGTCGAAATAGTTCGGCGAGACCGAGAAGTTCGGGAAGAAGTTCTTCGGATCCTGGTAGATGCCGCCGAACCACATCGCGTAGGTCACGTCGCGCACGCCGGGGATGGTGCGGATCTGCGATTCCAGGCGCACCGGCAGCGACTGGGTGATCGACAGCCGCGAGGCCACGATCAGGCGGTTGGCGCCTTCCACCGATCCGCCGGAGGTGAACGCCACGCGCACCGAGTCGAGCAGGCCGAACAGCAGGAAGGC
>NZ_JAWRXV010000163.1:0-1453 GCF_046534875.1 Paraburkholderia sp. SIMBA_054
CCTTCTGAGAGGAATGCCGTCAGGTCTTGTCCCTTGCCGGCTTCAGGCCCGCCAGTCCGTTCCCCGCTGGCGGGCCTCCTTGTTTGTGGGGCGTTGGTCGCGGCCGGATCCAGGTGCGGGATCAATATGCCCATCCGCGCCCCTGTCTGCAGGTGAATCCGCTCGACCTCGTCGAGGCTGATGTCAGCATGGCGCCGGTCATACCGCTACGTGGTGCGCATCGACCTGTCCTCGAACTCAGAGGGTGCAACCAAGGGAGAGCGGCCGCTTTGGCGATCGGGTAGAAGTCTTATGCAGCAACGGATCAAGCGACGTTAGTTGGCGCTCAGTCCAAATGAGAAGCTGACGGATCGCGCCGGATGAGGAGTCCGGGAGATTTTTTGACAAGATTCGCTAACGTATTGATTTTTCAACAACAGTCTCGCGCCGGTCAGCACTGGGATTGTCACAGTTTTCGATGGATTTATTCTGCGTTCAGCATGTTGCGGGCACAATTTAGACACACCAACACGACGTACCCTTGTAGCGAATGCGAACATTACGACAGTCTCGTGAACGGGACGAATCATGCCGCTGCTCCTTGAGACCGCAACGTAAGAGTGCAAGCAGACTGGGACCGCGACTGTGTGTTCTGGGTCCGAGACAGTATCGGACGACGAGCAGCCTTCATATGTCGCGTTATCGTGCCGTGTTTGAACCGAATGGCGACGAATTTCCGGGTCCTTTCGGGACTCCCCTAAAGCCCTGTCTAGCGGCGATACGATGGAAGAAGCGCGTGCAATGGAGGCAGACGCGTTGCGCACGGCTATGGGTTGTTATTTCGACGATTGGCGCACAGTGCCCCTTCGAAACAAAAAAATGCGAAGGAATGGTCGTCCAGCCCCCGTTACCGTCTCTACGAAAGTCGCGCTTCTGAATGAGATGATCCAGCAGAAGGTAACACCATCTTCGCACTTCGACTCGGCACGACCCCGCAGGCCGTAAATCGAATCGTTGACCTCAGGCACGTGACGAAAGTCGACACGCTAGCTGGAGCCGCAGCGGCGCTCGGATGGAAACCAACGTGCAACCGACGCACTGCTCCCTATCGCCGAACGTCGGCTGTGGCCGATATGCTCGCATTGAGCATCGGGCAGGTTTCGGAGTGAACCAGCCGTTCGAGTGACGGTTCCGTGCGATAAGCGAGCGGCATCAATAGCCCGACTGTACGCGCTCAAGAACTGACTGTAGGCCGCTCGTTGAAACCTTCGCGCTGTGCCAACTTCCGCTTTGCGATAATTTGCGCGAAAGTGGGAGTTCCATCAATGAAATACCATGCCTTCCATGCCTACATCGGCATCACCCCAGAGTCGGGGGCGCTCTTGCAAGGGCCGCAGAAACGCCAAGACCCCGCTTTTGAGGGCGGGGTCTTGGTCTTGGGTAAGGAGCCTGACGATTACCTACTTTCACACGG
>NZ_JAWRXV010000959.1:0-264 GCF_046534875.1 Paraburkholderia sp. SIMBA_054
CTGCGCATATAAGGTCACCGGTATTCCGACGCTCAACGAAAAGGCGAGCAAGCTTGTCGGCAAGGCAATGATCGGGCTGGAATATCTGCTGCGCCGTTCGGGGCCTATGTCGATGGCTCCAAGCCAGCTCGGCGTCTTCACCCGCTCCGACCCGTCCTACGAGACCGCCAATCTGCAATATCACGTGCAGCCGCTCAGTCTGGAAAAATTCGGCGAGGCGGTGCACCCCTTCCCTGCCTTCACGGCAAGCGTGTGCAATCTGCG
>NZ_JAWRXV010000960.1:0-264 GCF_046534875.1 Paraburkholderia sp. SIMBA_054
GAGGCGGCGCTTGCGGCGGTGCCGATGGCGGATAGGTGTTGTGCTGCAGGATCGGTTGCGGCGGCACGATGCCATCCGCCATGGCGATATGCGGGGCAGCACCGGTTGAACCCGCAGGCGCAGGGCACAGGAAGGCCGATGAAATCCGGCAGGCTTCGCAACTATTGTTGCTCAGATGCTTGTCGTGACCCTGATGGTTGGGATCGGAACCATGATCGCCGATGCAGAGCACCGGGTAGGTTCCGTCAGGCAACTGGTATTGGG
>NZ_JAWRXV010000961.1:0-264 GCF_046534875.1 Paraburkholderia sp. SIMBA_054
GCCGCGGGCCTGATCGCCATCCCGCTGCTGCCGATCGGCGAGTACCCGGAAGTGGTGCCGCCCTCGGTGGTGGTGCGCACGGTGTACCCGGGCGCCAACCCCAAGGTCATCGCCGAGACCGTCGCCACGCCGCTTGAAGAGGCGATCAACGGCGTCGAGAACATGATGTACATCAAGTCGGTCGCCGGCTCCGACGGCGTGCTGCAGATGACCATCACCTTCCGCCCGGGCACCGATCCGGACGATGCCGCGGTCAAGGTGCAG
>NZ_JAWRXV010000962.1:0-264 GCF_046534875.1 Paraburkholderia sp. SIMBA_054
GGACGCGATTACCATCCGAGGTCGTGCCTTCCGCAAACAGCACCATAGCGTCGTCGGTTACCAGACGCCTTGCGATTTCGGATGTCTGTTCACCCGTTTTGCCCCGCCGTTCCCGCTCCACGAAAACGGTGCGCTGCAAAACGGCGAACATACCGAAAACAGGCCACTTCCTGACTTCCGACTTGGCGATGAAGGAGACCTGACCGACCGTCGACAGAACAATTATATCGCTCCACGAAGTATGGTTGGCGACGAGTAACAAAG
>NZ_JAWRXV010000164.1:0-1416 GCF_046534875.1 Paraburkholderia sp. SIMBA_054
GCTTCTTTCAAATCTCGAATGGGTGGCTTGGCGGGTCAAGTGCGGGCTTCAGCCCGGCGAAGCGAACACTTGACGCGTGTGGAAAAAGTAAGCTGGGACATGGCTGGTTGCGGCAGAATGCGGCAACCAGTCCTGCAAGACAACGCGAACACTGATGAACCAGACCCAACTCTTTGAAGCAGCCCTTGGCATCACGGCGCCGTGGTACGTGCAAGGTGTCGATTTCGACGCCGCGCGGCGTGAACTGACCATTGCCGTGGACTTTGTCGCGGGTACGCGATTTTCCTACCCCAGCGTCGGGGGCGAGCACCCGGTCCATGACACGCAGATCAAGCGACTGCGGCACCTCAACTTTTTCCAGCACGAATGCTTTCTGGAGGTGCGCGTGCCGCGGGTACGCCTGCCCGACGGCTCGGTGCGGCTCGTGCAACCTGACTGGATAGGCAAGCTGGATGGCTTTACGCTGCTGTTTGAAGCGTTCGTGCTGGCGCTGTGCCGGGAGATGACATTTGCCGCCGTGGCCCGTCTGGTGAACCTGTCGTGGTATCGCGTGAAGGCCATCTGTGACCGTTACGTGGACCTGGCCGTGGCCGCAACTGACCTGTCCGGACTCAGCACGGTGGCCATTGACGAAACCTCGTGCCGGCGGGGCCACGACTATGTCTCGCTGGTCGCCGACATGGACGAGCGGCGCGTGGTCTTCGTCACGCCAGGCAAGGATGCAGGCGTTGTCGAACGCTTTGCCAGTCACCTGGAGGAACACAACGCAACACCTGCGCAGATCAGATCGGTCAGCATCGACATGTCGCCCGCCTTCATCAAGGGCGTGGACGAGCATCTGCCCGATGCGCGCGTGACGTTCGACAAGTTTCACGTGATCGCGCACGCCTCCAAAGCTCTCGATGGTGTGCGCCGCGAGCAGCAGAAGACCGATCCTGCACTGAAGGGCATGCGCTGGCCGCTGCTTAAGGATGCTGACAAGCTGAACCTCGCGCAACTGACCGATCTCGAGGCGCTGATCAGCCAGTACACCACCAACCGAACCGGCCGTGCCTGGATGTACCGCGAGCAACTGCGCGAGATTCTCGATCGCAAGCAGATCCACGTCGTCTCCAAGATGTTGCGCCGGTGGTGCAACGGCGTCATGCGTTCCAAGGTCGAGCCCATGAAGGACGTCGCACGCATGATCCTTCGTCATTTCGACGGCATCGTCGCGTGGGCCCAGACGCGCCAGACCAATGGCTTCATTGAAGCCATCAACGGCCTGTTTCAGGCTGCCAAGCGCAAGGCGCGCGGATACGCCAGCTTCAAAACCATGCGAACCGTGCTGTTCCTGATCGCAGGCAAGCTCGACTTCTCGGGCTTCAATCCACATGCCTCGTGAGCCGCATTAGCCACTCCACTTTTGAAATAGCC
>NZ_JAWRXV010000963.1:0-264 GCF_046534875.1 Paraburkholderia sp. SIMBA_054
GGCTTAAAATCAGCTTGTAACACGGCTTTTGAAGCGCTCGATGACCGTATCCAGAATGTGGTCAAGCGCATCGTTGCGATCAAATTTGAGATCAACGTTAAGGACAGCGAGTTTCGTCAGAAAACCGGCAGGAACTCCAATCATCGTTGCCAGACGCACCTGATCCTTCGCAGTAGTGATCAATCCCAATCCCTGACGACGGGCTGTGTCTGTCAGATTGCGAATATCGTCTGGTGCAAAGCTGTGATGATCGGGGAACGAACG
>NZ_JAWRXV010000964.1:0-264 GCF_046534875.1 Paraburkholderia sp. SIMBA_054
GCCAGTGCGCGACCGCCTGGTCGAATGCTTCACCCTTGGGGCCGCGCGGCGTGGCGGCCACCCAGTCGAAGGTCGCCTGGTCCGGCGCGACCATGCCGGCGCGCGCGCCGGCCTCGATCGACATGTTGCACAGGGTCATGCGCTGCTCCATGTCCATCGCGCGGATGGTGGTGCCGCGGTACTCGATGACATGGCCGGTGCCGCCGTTGACGCCGATCACGCCGATGATGTGCAGGATCACGTCCTTGGCGCCAACGCCGGGCG
>NZ_JAWRXV010000965.1:0-264 GCF_046534875.1 Paraburkholderia sp. SIMBA_054
TGCGAGTTTCATAGCTAGATTCGCGTATTGATTTAAGAAACGTGATAACATTGTGTTTTTATCTACATCACCTTTTAATGTAGGTACTTCTTTTTTGCGATCTAATAAGTAGAATGTTGAGAACATCAATAATAGTTCAACAACGTAACAGAATATAACACCTATCGCTAAAGTTAATCCAAATTGTTGCATCATCGGCGCTTTCGATAAATACATTGTCAGGAAGCTTAAACTCATACTCACAACTGCAATTCCCACGCCAGG
>NZ_JAWRXV010000966.1:0-264 GCF_046534875.1 Paraburkholderia sp. SIMBA_054
GGACCAACGATGCCTACTGGACCGGCATGAACGGCCAGCAGGCCGGTTACGAGAACATCGGCCTCACCGAGCGCAACGGCTTCCCGATCATCACCAGCGGCACCCAGACCGGCGTGCAGCCGCTGGTGCGCAACGACAACAATACCCGCGAGGACAAGCTGTTCTCCGCCGGCTGGACCAACACGATCAGCTACGATCCGTGGACGCTGAGCCTGGACCTGAACTACTCGCGCGCCGAGCGCGAGCAGTCGCAGCTGGAGACCT
>NZ_JAWRXV010000967.1:0-264 GCF_046534875.1 Paraburkholderia sp. SIMBA_054
CTGCAGCGTGACGTCGGTGATGAGCGCGGGCCATTGCAGTAAGCGCGCGAGGCCGTACCCGACCGTATGCAGCGGATGCGCGACCATCGTCGCGATGTCGGCTGTGAGCCTGCGTCCGGGCTGGTCCTTGAGCATCAGCGCTTCCTTGCAGCGAATCAGCGCCTCCGAGCCCGCACTCGCCTCGCCGTACCAGCGCGAATAGAGCCACACGCGAGAATTGAGCAGTTGTTCGCGCTCCATCATTTCGCGCTTCGGCGCGAACTG
>NZ_JAWRXV010000165.1:0-1374 GCF_046534875.1 Paraburkholderia sp. SIMBA_054
TGAAGTTGACCCAGAAAAACGGACATCTATCCTTTGGAGAAGGAGGTGCCGATTATGGGCAAGCATCGTACCCCGTACCCGGCGGAATTTCGGGCGCAAATGGTCGAACTGGTGAAGGCTGGACGCAGGCCGGAGGAACTGGAAAAGGAGTTCGAGCCGACTGCACAGACCATCTACAACTGGGTGGCGCAGGCTGATCGCGACACAGGCGTGCGGCATGACGGTCTGACCACAGCCGAACGGCAGGAGCTCGCACGGTTGCGTCGTGAAGTCCGGCAATTGAAGATGGAGCGCGACATACTCTCTCACGCGGCAGCCTGGTTCGCGAGGGAGACGGGATCCATTCCACCGAAGAGCGGTACGGATTCATGAAAGCGAACCGGGCCCGCTGGCCCATTGCGATGATGGCACGGCTGCTCGGCGTCTCGACAAGCGGCTATTACTCGTGGTTGGTGCGAGAGCCGGCGATGCACACACGTAGCGATGCGCAACTGCTCGCGCGTATCCGCACGCTACATGCGAGCTCGCGCGGCACGTATGGGGCACCGCGTATCCATGCGCAACTCGCGCGCGAAGGCGTACACGTGGGGCGCAAGCGGGTGGCGCGCCTCATGCGTATGGCGGGTTTGTGCGGGGCAAGCCGGCGGCGCTGGCCGCGCACCACACGGCCACGCGCAGGCGCCCGGCGTGCGCCTGATCTGGTGCGCCGGCACTTCAGTGCCGACGCGACAAACGTGCTGTGGGTCGCAGATGCGACCTATGTACCCACGGGCGAAGGATTCCTCTATCTGGCGGTCGTGCTGGATGTGTTCAGTCGTCGCATCATCGGCTGGGCGATGTCTAACCATCTGTACACCGAACTGATGTTACGCGCGCTGGACATGGCGTTGCAGCAACGACGCCATGACGGTGTGATTCTACATTCCGATCAAGGCTGTCAATACACGTCCATTGCCTTTGGACGGCGATGTCGCGAAGCAGGCGTACAGCCGTCGATGGGCACGGCCGGCGATGCCTATGACAACGCGATGTGCGAGTCGTTCTTCGGCACACTCGAAGCCGAACTGCTCTGTCGCGAACACTTCGCGACCCACGAACAGGCACGGCGGCGTGTGTTCTCGTTTCTGGAGAGCTGGTACAACATACACCGCCTGCACAGCAGCATCGGCTACTGCTCGCCGCTCGAGTTCGAAAATCTGCATGCGCAAGATCAAAGCTTATCGCCGCGCGGGTTGCCCACCGCCGGGCAGCGTCGTGGTCGTGACAGGCGACCCGCCGCCCGACCGTGGACAACCCGCGATTCAACCTTATCGGGAGGTGCCACACCGCATTAGACTCAACTGCAAATCTATCCGTCGAACCGGGTCAACTTCA
>NZ_JAWRXV010000968.1:0-264 GCF_046534875.1 Paraburkholderia sp. SIMBA_054
GATGTCGAGTTCGCGCGCGGGTTTGTCTTTCTGTTCGGCCGGGATGATTGAGAAGGGATAGACAGGACTTTTCAATGTGTCGAGAAAAGCTGCGTTCACCTCCTTGAGATAAATGACAAAGGTGTATTCATCCGGCGTTTCATAACGATCGACAATGTTGAGAACTTTGGCGTTGGGGCTCACCTTTGCATAACGTTCGAAGCTGGCGAGCACGTCGTCTGACTTCATATCGGAGCCATCATGAAATTTGACGCCCTTGCGCAG
>NZ_JAWRXV010000969.1:0-264 GCF_046534875.1 Paraburkholderia sp. SIMBA_054
CGGTACTTTTTTGCTAGTTTCGCTGGTCATCATCTATGCGGTGTTCGCGACCATTATCGCCGTGGCGCATCTCGCTGAATCGAGCGCCTGGGTGCATCTCCTCTATTTCTTTGTGACCGGTATTCTGTGGGTTCTGCCAGCCATGGGCATCATCTGGTGGATGGCGCAGCCACCGCGAAAAAAACAACATTAATCCCATTTGAGGATGCTGCAGATTATGGCGGGGGACGTTGCAGCACGCATTCTGACGGATTTCAAAGAGAT
>NZ_JAWRXV010000970.1:0-264 GCF_046534875.1 Paraburkholderia sp. SIMBA_054
TGGATCAACGACAAAGAGCCGGCCGAGCAGATGGCGGCTGAGTTGAATGCGGAGGGGAAATGAGCGAGATCGTCCATACCCTGGCTGCGCTCGCAGCCCTGATCGAGGGTGACCGGGCGCTGGGCATGGAATCGGCAGCGCTATGCCTTGGCGTCCCGGTGCGGACCTTCCAGCAGATCGCCGCGCGCCCCGGGTTCCCGAAGCCAGCCAAGATGGGTCGCCGGTTGACGTGGCGCCGCCGCGAGCTCATGGACTGGTGGGAAG
>NZ_JAWRXV010000971.1:0-264 GCF_046534875.1 Paraburkholderia sp. SIMBA_054
ATAATTGGCACCGTGATCATCCTCGCCGTGATTGTCGATACCTATCGTGAGAGGCTGTTACGGCGTATTCGCTGAATGCATAATGAGAAAGTGAAGGCGCGGCCGGGTCAAGGTTGGACAGGATTTGTTACCCGGCAGCCATGCTCTGTATACAGCAAGATTGCCTTTGGGAGCCGTCTTCTCTGGTTATGAAACTCGCCGGCCCGTTGAGGTTGATCCATTTGGAATGGTAGCGTCACATTAAATTGCGCGCAACGCTTGGGT
>NZ_JAWRXV010000972.1:0-263 GCF_046534875.1 Paraburkholderia sp. SIMBA_054
GGGGGTGGTACGGATGAGTTACCTGAAAACGTCGGCTTCCAGCGTCACTTACGGGCGCAGTTGTCTGCGGACTCCAATGCACCGACCGAAAGCCTGTGGGGTTCGTTAAAAGTTGCACGCCTGCATGGCCGGCACTTCGCGACCCGGCGTGCGGCAATGGATGAAATCGTCGACTGGCTTGGCTTTTACAAGTGTGTTTCATACTGCCCAACCTCGCTATGTGCTTGATAAATCTAGAGAGCCCTGTTGTGCCATTGGTTTTG
>NZ_JAWRXV010000973.1:0-263 GCF_046534875.1 Paraburkholderia sp. SIMBA_054
TTTGCCGCCGCAAAGAAAAGTAGGCAAAAGAAAGCGGCTAACACCGCCAATTCTTCTTCCTGCCTGAGGGCCCCCAAACGGTCCCACACTTCACACGGCAACATCTCTGTTGGCGCTCGTTGCCAACGCGCGAACCAAGCGCCTCACCCGCTTCGAATGGCCGTGCATGGGCTAACGGCAGCGAACGGTATGTGCCGCCCAGGTGGCAAACTGTGTGTAGGTTGTCGCGTCGTATAGGGTAGCGCTCTTACAGGGTGGAACGC
>NZ_JAWRXV010000166.1:0-1369 GCF_046534875.1 Paraburkholderia sp. SIMBA_054
GCAATGCTCTCAACTTAAGCCTCAAAAGCGCTTGTATACGAGACGTCGCCCCTGTAAACTTGGTCGCATAACTCACTGATAAATCAACGATATGAACTCAAATACCGGCGTCTTCCCGACTTCTGGCTGAGTTCTCTGATTTCCTGCTTGATCCGGCGCTCGTGAATCGCGTGCGTCGTTTCCCCACTGCCTTTACCCGCAATCGCACCCTGACATTACCGCGCATGGCAGCGCTGATGATGTCGGGCATGTGTGCCAGCGTGCAGGCTGAACTCGACCAGTTGTTTGGCACGCTGGGCGGCCAGAGCCAGCGCGTGCGCGCCGTGAGTGTGCAGGCTTTCAGCAAGGCGCGGCGTGGCCTGTCGGCTGAGTTGTTCGACCTGGCTTGCGCGCGCCTCATCGCACTGGCGAAGCCCCATATCGATCCGATGCAGTGGAACGGCCTGAGACTGGTCGCCGCTGACGGCACTCGCCTGCGCGCGAGCACACGTTGTGGCCGTGAACTGCGCGCCGATCACTACGCGTTTGCGCTGTTCCTGCCGGGCCCCGAACTGACCCTGCACGCCGCGCTTCATCCGGCCGACGGCGCCGAGCGGCAGATGCTGTTCGAAGCGCTCGATGTGCTGCAGCCGAACGCCGATCTGCTCCTGCTTGATCGCGGCTTTATCAGCAACATGATGGTTGCCGCGCTCGCGCAACGGGAGATAGCGTTCTGCATGCGTGTCGATGCACGTAACTGGAACTGCGTGACTGCCTTCGCCCGCAGCGGCGAGGCCGAGCGCGTGGTGACGCTGGAAGCGCCCAGCGAGCGGGACGCCCGCGATTACGAACTGGCCCGCACGCCCACCACCGTGCGCCTGATCCGTGATGTCACGCCCAGCGGTCGTGTGCGCGTGCTGATGACCTCGCTGCTCGACGCCGGGCGTTATCCCGCTGCGTCCTTCGGTGCGCTCTATCACCAGCGCTGGCGGATCGAGGAGGCCTTCAAACGCCTGAAGCACCGGTTGCGGCTGGAGGCCGTCACGGGGCTGGACTACCTGGCGTTGCAGCAGGACTTCGGCGCGAAAATCCTCGCTGACAACCTGTGCACGCTGCTCAGTGATCTTGATGCGCCGCACGACGGTCAATGTGCCAGTCGTCCTAACCGCGTGTACGCGCTGGGCGCACTCAAGCCATTACTTGGACCCTGCCTTCTGCGTATCCGACACTGTCTGGAGAACCTCATCCCGGTCCTGGCGGTGATCCATCAGACCCGATGTCGCATACAGCCCTCGCGCTCATACCCAAGGCCGCCCAGAAAAGCGAAGCCCCACTGCCATCTCGCGTACAAACTTGCTTGATGAAGTGGGGCTTAAGTTGAAAGCATTGC
>NZ_JAWRXV010000974.1:0-263 GCF_046534875.1 Paraburkholderia sp. SIMBA_054
CCCTGTGCGGGGCGGCACCTACTTTTCTTTGCCGCCGCAAAGAAAAGTAGGCAAAAGAAAGCGGCTCACACCGCTAGATCTTCTTCCTGCCTGAGGGCCCCCAAAGGGTCCCACGCTTCATACGGCAACCACGTGACTCATGTTTGTTGCCAACGCTTTGAATTGACGCCTCACCCGCTTCAGGCACCCACGTTGCAGCATGCCGTGCCAGATAGTCCACCGCCGCCCAGGTGGCAAACTGTGTGTAGGCCGTAGCGCCACAC
>NZ_JAWRXV010000975.1:0-263 GCF_046534875.1 Paraburkholderia sp. SIMBA_054
TCCTGGTCGAGCACCCACACGAAGTGGCTCTTCGCGCCCTGCAGCACCGCGCGCTGCGGCACCAGCACCGCATTGGGGCGCACCGCCCCCGAGACCTTCGCGCGCACGAACTGGCCGGGCCTGAGCGTGCCTTTCGGATTGGCGAACGTGGCGCGCACGAGGAAGGTGCCCGTCTCCTGACTGAACGCGGGGTTCGTGAAGTCGATGCGGCCCTTCTGCGGATAGACCGAGCCGTCGGCCTGGATGACCGTCACGTCGAACTG
>NZ_JAWRXV010000976.1:0-263 GCF_046534875.1 Paraburkholderia sp. SIMBA_054
GGTCGCGCTTTCGCACCAGAACCATGATGTCACGCGGCATGATCCGCCGGTTCTGGCCCGGAATAGGTTCGCCGCGATCCAGCCAGTGGCGAATAGTGGCTGCGATCTGATCCGCCAGCCGGACAGCAGGTGCTGCCAGATGATCGACCGGCTCGCGCCAGTCGTCCGGCTCTTCCACCACTTCCGGCGTCAGCATATCCCAGATTTCCACCTCGCCCGGCGCATCGGAGCGAATGGCTTCATGTACCGTTGCGCCTGCAAGG
>NZ_JAWRXV010000977.1:0-263 GCF_046534875.1 Paraburkholderia sp. SIMBA_054
GCTGCGTGTAGACACGCCGCTTCTTGCCGTGCGGCGTGAGATCGCACGAGAAGATCTGTCCGTCGTCCTTCATCACTTCGCCTGCGCCGAACACGAGCACATCTGCGACACGTCCTGCTTCGTACGTCGAATCCTTTATGCACAAACCGGCTTCTGCCGTGATGACGGCAGCAATCTCCTGAGTGCGCGCCCGTAACGCGACCGCCGCGCGCCGCAGGATCGCGGCACGCTAGTAACGCGTGAGCGTGGGGCGATAGGCGCGC
>NZ_JAWRXV010000978.1:0-263 GCF_046534875.1 Paraburkholderia sp. SIMBA_054
GTTATTTTCCCCCTCGACTGCCGCCACGCCGAGACCGGTTAAAAGTGTGATGTTAGCGGCGCGGCTGCGCGCTTCCACATGGGCAGAGATATGAGTTGCAACCGAACGCCCCAGCACACGAGGCGCCGCTTCGATCAGAACCGTCTTTTTGCCAAGCGCGATTGCGCTATGAGCCATTTCGAGGCCAATGAAACCGCCACCGATAATGACGACATTCTCGACATTCGGCATTGCCGCTGCGATACGGCGTGCATCTTCCATCC
>NZ_JAWRXV010000979.1:0-263 GCF_046534875.1 Paraburkholderia sp. SIMBA_054
CCAGCGATGGCCACGCCGAAGTTCTGCAGGTCGCCGGCGGCCGTGCCGGCGATGACGACCTGGCCGGCCGACACATCCCAGTGCAGCTTGGCGCCACCGGTGATCACCGCCGAGGACAGCTTCGGCAGCACGAAGGCTCGCTCGATGGCGACCGCGACGGGGTCGCCCTCCGGGGCATCGGTGACGGGGATCGCCAGCAGCGAGCCGTAGGCGAAGGGGACGCCGGAGGTGGCACCACCGGCCGGTGCGGGCACGGTGATGAT
>NZ_JAWRXV010000980.1:0-263 GCF_046534875.1 Paraburkholderia sp. SIMBA_054
GCGCTGGTCTCGGCGGCGGTAATGATGAACGCGAACAGACGCTCAATCAGCTTCTGGTCGAGATGGACGGCTTTGAAGCCAACGAATCGATCATCCTGATCGCGGCGACCAACCGCCCCGACGTTCTCGATCCCGCGCTCTTGCGTCCGGGCCGTTTCGACCGTCAGGTTGTGGTTCCGAATCCGGATATTGTCGGTCGCGAACAGATTCTCAAAGTGCATGTGCGCAATGTGCCGCTTGCACCCAATGTCGATCTCAGGGTT
>NZ_JAWRXV010000167.1:0-1319 GCF_046534875.1 Paraburkholderia sp. SIMBA_054
CCGACGTCGCCATCCCGACGTTGTTTCCGATCGACGCGAGGAGGTGTAGTGTGAAACGCAAGCCTTGTCCCAGCAGTCGCCGCGCCGACTCATCGACGAGCGCATGCCGTAGGCCTTCAGCGTGTCCTGGAACAGCCCGCTGCAATACTGGCTACCCCTGTCGCTATGTACGATGACGCCTGCCTCTGGACGGCGCCGGAACCACGCCATACGCAGCGCATCCGTGACCAGTTCCGCTTTCATGTGTGGCTGCATCGACCAGCCCACCACCTGCCTGCTGAACAGGTCGATGATGACCGCCAGATAAACCCAGCCTTCCGCCGTCGCACAGTACGTGATGTCGCTCGTCCAGACCTGGTTCGGCGCTGTTGCTGTGAAGTTACGCCCCAACAAGTTCGGCGCCACCGGCAGGTTGTGATTCGAGTTCGTCGTCGCGATGTACTTGCGCTTGTGTCGGGCACGGATGCCATGCTGCGCCATCAGCTTGCGAACACGCTCCTTGCCCACGCGCACGCCGCGCGCAACGAGCTCTTTCCACATGCGCGGCCAACCATATTCGCCCTTGACCTGCACGTGAATCGCCTTGATGTGCGCGAGCAGGGCATCGTTGCTGATACGGCATCTGTTCGGCTTGTCATCGCCGCTGCGCTGCTGACGCTGATGATATCCGCTGGGACTGATTTCCAGTGCTTCGCACAGCATTGAGACTGGCCAGCGGTGTCGATTCCGGTCAACGAACGCGCACTTCACATCAATTCCCTCGCGAAGTGTCGAGTAGCCCGGCGGAACTTCCCCGCCAGGCCCTCACAGATCCGTACGTGAACCTCTCGGTTCATACGGCTCTTGTCATCCAGCCGATGGCAATACCCCCTGCTTCCAGTGGTACAGCAGCTCCGGTGCGCGCTCCGCCAACTGCCGGAGCCAAGTCCGAGCCTTGGCACGACTCCGTTTGAATCGGCGGTACTTGCGCACCGCCCATCTCACCAGAATGTCGTTGAGGTGGCCGATCACACGTTTGAACACGCTCATATAGAACGCCGCGTAGTAGTTCCACCATCCTCGCAAGGTCGGATTGGTCTGCTCGGCAATGTCTTCGATTCCAGCATCCGTCCAGCGACCGATGTTCCACTCCCGCATTTTCTCGCGGATGCGTTTCACCGCCTTGCCGCTTAGGGCAGGACTGAAGCTGTTGAAGTATATGCCGCGCTTGCTTTTGGCCAGCCGTCCACGGAAGGTATATCCGGGCGGTTTCAAGAGTGAAGCGCAACAGGGGGCTAATGAATGGAAGCTGAGGTTATCGAAGCGGTTGCGAGCATACG
>NZ_JAWRXV010000981.1:0-263 GCF_046534875.1 Paraburkholderia sp. SIMBA_054
CGCTTATCCTCTATGATGCGAATATTCCTGGCGAACTGGAAGCTGCGGAAGATTTTGGCGCGGACATTTTGCGCCTTTGCGTGAAGGTCGGCGGTGTTCTCACCGGCGAACACGGCGTCGGAATTGAAAAGCGCGATCTGATGCCGGAAATGTTCAACGACATCGATCTTGACCAGCAGATGCGTGTCAAATGTGCTTTCGATGCCAAGCACCTTCTTAACCCCGGTAAGGTTTTTCCGCAATTACGCCGCTGCGCCGAGCTT
>NZ_JAWRXV010000982.1:0-263 GCF_046534875.1 Paraburkholderia sp. SIMBA_054
GATCGTTTCGACTTCGCCTCGCCGCACGGAGACGGACAGGCCGTCGCCTTCGGAAATTTCGGTCGCCGCGTCGGTACCGCCGAGCGACTTCGCGTGACGAAGGATGTCCGAGGCGATTTCCTTCAGTTCATCCTGGGTATGCGGAAAAAAGCGCTGCTTGACGTCCATGTCTGCTGCCATTGTCGTTGCCGTCCTTTTGGGGCCGAGCGGCCCGGGTGTTCGCCCATGCGTGTTCGCGTGCCGCGCGATTGCGTGCGCCGAAT
>NZ_JAWRXV010000983.1:0-263 GCF_046534875.1 Paraburkholderia sp. SIMBA_054
CTGAGTTGATATAACTTTGAACAATTTCCCTTTTCTCTCTTCCGCATTTTTGTAAGAGAAAGAATTATTTTGTAGCATGCCTTTATCGCCTAACAACCCTAATAAAGAATAATCTATTTCAGTTAAAGTATCGAGAAGTTCTTTAAAAATTTTTTTAATTTTTAAATCAGTTAATTCCGAATACTGAAATGCAAGTTCTTTCAATCCGTTACCTGTTACATGTTTAAGAATTTCTGTAGTTAGTTGATCTGAAAATAACTTCG
>NZ_JAWRXV010000984.1:0-263 GCF_046534875.1 Paraburkholderia sp. SIMBA_054
GGCTAGCGTAGCCTTCAGCCTCCGAGGGGCGCAGCACCGGTCGCTATAATGATCTGCTGTTCCCGATCATTCACTGACCGCTCCTCGCCATGGCACCCGAGCTCAACGATCCGTCTCACGAACCGCTGGAAGTCGGCGGTTCGGTCTGGTTCCAGGCGGGCGCCAATACGCTCGGCGGCGCGTCGCGAATCGCGCTTCTCGCGGCGATCGGCGAAACCGGCTCCATCACCAGCGCGGCGAAGGCCGTCGGCATGAGCTACAAG
>NZ_JAWRXV010000985.1:0-263 GCF_046534875.1 Paraburkholderia sp. SIMBA_054
TCGAAGAAAAGGACGGCAAGGGCAAGGATGTGGAACTTGCCAAGAGCTTCATCGACAAGGACAGCCATGATGCCGTCGCCGATGTGGCTTTCCCATATTTCGGCAACCGCGAGCACGATTATTTTGAAGGCACGGACCATGACAGCGTGCTGGTGCGCAAGGTTCCGGCCCGCAAGCTGAAGATCAAGGGTGGCGACGTCATGGTCGCGACGGTGTTCGACCTGTTTGCCGCCAATTACGGTCTTGATCGCGGGCTTGGCGAC
>NZ_JAWRXV010000986.1:0-263 GCF_046534875.1 Paraburkholderia sp. SIMBA_054
GAGCCTCGACATCGGCGGAACCACAGCGGATATCGCGCTGATCGTGGACGGCCAGCCGCAATATGCGACCGGCGAATACATCGGCGAATTCCAGATTCATATTCCGTCCGTGTCGGTGTCATCGGTCGGCGACGGCGGCGGTTCGATTGCGTGGGTCGACGAATTCGGCGTGCTGAAGGTCGGGCCCGAAAGCGCGGGATCGAGCCCTGGGCCAGTGTGTTACGGCCGTGGCGGCACGCGCCCGACAATCACCGATGCGTTCG
>NZ_JAWRXV010000987.1:0-263 GCF_046534875.1 Paraburkholderia sp. SIMBA_054
GCCCGTTATATGGCGACGCGAAATATTATTTTTTCTTTGGATGGTGAAAGCGCGATGCCGCGCGTCTGATTTCTATCAGGAGTTGCTCTCGGCATTGCCCATCTAGGGTGGTAGTCAAATTTAACAAATTGAATTAATTGAGTTATAATGCCGTACTCCAACTGGTTGCGACATGATCTTCTCTGGAGAGGGTTTCTACCCAGAAATCGGGAAATCGTGTAAATTTTCAAATATTTCCCCCTCATCTTTTTTGGAGGCCAGCT
>NZ_JAWRXV010000988.1:0-263 GCF_046534875.1 Paraburkholderia sp. SIMBA_054
GTAGATGGCCGCGGCGATGCCGAAGATTTCAAACGGACGATAGGTCGAGCCGATGAAACGTTGAGCCGTGTAAGTCAGTTCGACCACGGAAATCGCGGAAACGAGAGCAGACCCCTTGATCAGCATGACTGTATTGACACCGAGCGAACGGATCATGAGCCGCGCTGCCTGCGGCAACACCACAAAGCGCATCGACTGTCCGTTGCTGAAGCCAATGGAACGGGCGGCTTCGTTCTGCCCGGTATCGACCGTCAGAATGGCGC
>NZ_JAWRXV010000168.1:0-1298 GCF_046534875.1 Paraburkholderia sp. SIMBA_054
GGCAGCGTATCGACGGGTAGTCAGCAACCGCGGTGCACCGGGGGTCGATGGCCTGCCGGTGGATCAATTCGCGGACTGGCTGAAGATGCACTGGCCAAGCGTGAAGGCGGCGCTGCTGGAAGGACGGTACATGCCTGAGGTGATACGCGCGGTGGATATACCGAAGCCTGCGGGCGGGGTACGGACACTGGGCATTCCGACGGTGCTGGATCGGCTGATACAGCAAGCGCTGCACCAGGTACTCCAGCCGATCTTCGAGCCGGGGTTCTCCGAGTCGAGCTACGGCTTCAGGCCGGAGCGCAGCGCGCAGCAGGCGGTACTGAGGGCACAGCAGTATGTGCAGGAAGGCCGCCGCTGGGTGGTGGACATCGACCTGGAGAAATTCTTCGATCGGGTGAACCACGACATCCTGATGTCGCGGATTGCCCGGCAGGTGAAGGATGATCGGGTGCTCAAGCTGATCCGGCGGTATCTGGAGGCGGGTCTGATGCGAGAAGGGATGGCGCAGCAACGACGGGAAGGGACGCCGCAAGGCGGTCCCCTGTCGCCACTGCTGTCGAACATCCTGCTGACGGATTGGGACCGCGAGCTTGAGCGACGTGGGCATGCGTTCTGCCGCTACGCGGACGACTGCAACATCTACGTCCGAAGCAAGGCGGCGGGCGAGCGACTGTTGATCGGCATGACGGCGTTTCTTGCGAAACGCCTGAAACTGAAGGTCAACGAAGCGAAAAGCGCATGTGACCGACCGTGGAAACGCAAATTCCTTGGCTACAGCATGACGGTACATCGTCAGACGAGGCTCCGCATTGCACCTGACAGCCTGAAACGGCTTACGGGGCGGGTGAAGACATTACTGAGGAAGGGGCGCGGAAGAAGTCTGAGCCACACCATCGAAACACTGAATCCGGTGCTTCGCGGATGGATCAACTACTTCCGGTTCACGCAAAGCAAGCGCGTGCTGGAAGAACTGGATGGTTGGATCAGACGGCGCTTGCGCTGTCTGCTCTGGCGGCAGGCCAAACACCGCCAGGGCCGTACCACCATGCTGCGTCGGCAGGGGTTGCCGGAAGATCGCGCATGGCGCTCGGCGCACAACGGCCAGGGGCCGTGGTGGAACGCTGGCGCGTCACACATGGGCACAGCCTTCCCGAAACGCTTCTTCGACCGACATGGGCTTGTTTCGATGCTGGACACCCAGCAACGCCTCCAGCGTTCTTGATGAACCGCCGTATGCGGAACCGCACGTACGGTGGTGTGGGAGGGCTGAGGGGGTGACCCCTCACCCTACCCGATTG
>NZ_JAWRXV010000989.1:0-263 GCF_046534875.1 Paraburkholderia sp. SIMBA_054
GGTGCTGCGCTCGGCGCAAGAGAATGGACAGGTCGACGTGTATTGGGAATACACGGGCACGTCGCTCATTACGTACAACAAGATCAATGACCGCCTGTCGCCGGAAGACACCTACAGGAAGGTCAAGGAACTCGATGCAGGCAAGGGCCTGGTATGGCTCGACCCTTCGCGTGCGAACAACACGTACTCGTTCGCGATGAATCAGGACGAAGCGAAGAAGCTGGGCATCGCGACCCTGAGCGATCTTGCCAAGGCGATTAAAG
>NZ_JAWRXV010000990.1:0-263 GCF_046534875.1 Paraburkholderia sp. SIMBA_054
CTTCGTTTTTCCGATCGCAGTTCTTTCGTGCCAGACCTACGCCTTAAGAAGAATGGATGTTTTAGATATTTTCTATGCAGATATCGACTTGCTTGTATAAAATTGACTTCCATCACGAACTACGTGCTTTGGCCGGTAGGCGACTTTGTGCCTTGCGCCGGAACGAAGCCGGACTTGTGCCAACAAGACGACTAAAAAAACGGGTGAGATGCACCTGGTCAGCAAACCCGCATTCTTGTGCGATCTCGACAACAGGAAGTCGG
>NZ_JAWRXV010000991.1:0-263 GCF_046534875.1 Paraburkholderia sp. SIMBA_054
CTCCCGTCACCTTCACCGTCGTGTTGAACGCCGGGCCCGGCAAAGAGCCATCCGGTATTGCAATGTAGCCGCTCGCCGAATTGAAATGATAGAAGTTGAAGGTGTCGGGGTTCTGGCCGGACGCGACGAGAATGCGGTTTCCGCCCACCGCGACGAGTTGCCCGAAGTGCTGCCCGCGCTGCGTGTCGTTGATATTCAGGCGCGGGTCTGACGGATAAGTAAACGGGTCGACGGTATTCGCAACGAAGGTGCCGCCCGCGGTG